>PUMC01000070.1 GCA_003552425.1 Candidatus Acetothermia bacterium
ACGGCATCGGCCCCCAGGGCCAGGGCCGCGGTCTCCGTGGCCGCGAGAAGCGCCCCACGCGGCCCGAGGCCTATCTTGGCCATGAGGCCCACCCCAAGCGCGTAGTCCCCGAACGGGTTCAGCATGTACCCCGCGTCGGTACCCGCTACCCAGCGGATCCCGTCGTAGGAAGCGAGCCACGCGCACACGTCAAGGGTGTCCTGCACCATCTTCCAGCGGCGGGTGCCCCCGTCGTCATCGATGCCCGCCTCGGCGGTGCGGTAGGAAGCCTGCATCGTCGGGCACAGGAACACACGGCGCTCGGCCAGATCCTGAGCGATCGCCTCGTCGAACGTCACGGTGAGCGCGTCGTCGGTCCAGAACCCGGCGTGCTCGATGCCGTCGAACCCGGCGTCGATGCAGTGCCGGATGCTCTCCGGGCATGTGGCGTGTGCCGTGATGGGAAGGCCCCGCGTGTGCGCCGCTTCGCGTATCACCGCAAGGGCGTCCACGGCGAACGACGCCCGCCACGGTGACGTCCCCGGCGTTCCCCCGCCCGACGCCATCACCTTGATCACGTCCGCACCGTGGCCGGCGAGGGTGGCCACCGCCTCCCGCATCGCCGCCGGGGAGCCCACGGTCCCCCCGAGCTGGTGACAGTGCCCGCCCGGCGCCGTGAGGGGCCAACCGGAGAGCACCATCCTCGGTGCCAGGGCGCGCGTCTTCCGACACCGCTCCCGCAACGCGAACGTCACCGTGCCCCGGCCCCCGAGATCGCGGAGCGTCGTCACCCCGGAGGCAAGCGCGCGGGTCGCGTTGGCCATCGCCAGTTCAAGGAGATCATCGTCCGTCGCCTGCGCCAGGTGCGCCTCGGCCGGGGTCCCGTCCCCGGGAAGGGTGAGGTGGCAATGGGCGTCGATCAGCCCGGGCACGATGAACAACCCCCCGAAGTCGTGGACAGACCCTGAGGACGGCCTCGTCCGGTCCTCCCGCAGCACCACCACCCGGCCGTCCTCCACGCCGAGCAGGGCATCGCTGATCGGTTCGGCCCCCGCCGAGGGGATGACGTGGCCGCGCACCCACACCCGGCCGCTCACGTTCGGGGCCCCTCCGACGGGGAGAAGCGCACGTCCCCCAGCGTGCCATAGGTGTGCACGCGGCCGAACAACGCGTCCAAAAGCCCGCTCAGGGCATCGCTCTTCAGGGCGTGCTTGTACACCGAAAACGCCTGCACCGTGCCGTGGAAGTAGTGGGGGATCGATGTGCACCACAACGGATGCCGCACGAACCGCACGGCCTGCCGCGCTGCCGCCTCGCCGCCCCCACCCTCGCTTCGGAAGTGGTCCACCAGGGCCTCGTCGTCGGCCAGCGCTTCGTGCCCCATGAAACACAGGTTCGCGATCAGGGCCGCCCGCAGGAGCTCGTACCGCCAGGTCACGAGGTCGTCCACACCGCTGAACCAGCCCAGAAGATAGCTCCCCAGGTTGCAGGTGCCCTCGACCACCGGTGTGATCGGGGTGTTGGCGAAGTAGAACGCGCACTCCGCCGGAAGGCGACCCTCCGCTGCGTGCTTCCTGCGCACCGCACTCAAAGCGAAGTGTCCCGGACAGCCCTCGTGGGTGAGGAGCGACTTGAGTTCGGCACGCGTCCACGGAAGGTCCGCGTTCACCGTGATCTTCCCATCGTAGTCCCCGAGCGCATGGGAGTACCCACGGTAGTAGACATCGTGCACCGGCTCGAACGTCATCCGTGCCTCGGGAGGGAGCGGGATCACCTGTTCGTGTGTCGCGCGCTGCGCCTCGGCCAGGAGCGCCTCCCCGGTCGCCCGGAGCGCATCCGCCGGGATCGCTGACCGCTCCCGCCATCGCTCCATGGCCGGCACCAAGCTCCCCCGGATGCCCGCCATCACGAGCGCGTCCTCGAGATCTTCCTGGAGCTTGGCCACCGTGGCCGCGGGGACGGGTTCCCCGGGCACCCCGAGGTACGCACGTATCCGCTCCCCGTAGGCGATAGGCTGGCCCATGCCCTCCTCGGTCTGGACGCGCAGGGCCCGGCACACCTCGACGAGAAACCGCCGTCTGTGCTCGGGAAGGTCGAGGTCCCCAGCACGCGCCAGGAGATCGTCGAGCACCTGGCGACAACCCTGGTAGTCGGCAAACGGAGGATCCTCCCGACGGCCATCCTCCGGGTAGTAGAAGGCGAGGAGCGGCGCGGTGCCCTTGTCCCGCTCCACCAGCCTGTTCAAGCTGAACACAACGTCCCACAACGGCCCCGCCCATTCGGGGACCGCACTTTGCTTCCACGTCCTCGTCACCAGTTTCGCCCTTTCAGGAACGGATCCAGGACATCCCGCAGCCCATCTCCCACCAGGTTGATGCTCATCACGGTGGCGAAGATCATCAGCCCCGGCGGAAGCCACAACCACGGGAGCCCCTCCAGGACGCGCAACGACTGCGCGTCGGTGAGCATGTTGCCCCATGTGGGGGTCGGGATCTGAACGCCCAACCCCAAGAACGAAAGCCCGGACTCCAAGATGATCACCTGGGCCACGTTCAGCGTTGTCCACACGATGATCGGAGCCGCCACATTGGGAAGCAGATGCCGCCACATGATCCAGCGCTCGGAAGCTCCGGCGGCCTGGGCAGCAAGCACGTAATCCGCTTCCCGGATCGCCAGGCACTGTCCGCGCACGATGCGCGCCAAGCCCGGCCACATCAAAGCCGAAGCCACCAGCACAATGTTGAACGTTCCCGGGCCGAAGATCGCCACCGCCACGATCGCCAGGGGAAGCATGGGGAAGCTCAGGAACACGTCCGCGGCGCGCATGATGATGCTGTCCAGCCGCCCCCCGGTGAACCCGGAGAACACCCCCAGGGCTGTCCCCAGGGCCGCCGTGATCAACGCCGTCACCGCCCCCACCATGAGCGAAACCCGCGCCCCGAACAGAAGCCGGCTCAGAACGTCCCTTCCCATCTGGTCGGTTCCCAAGAGGTGCGCGCTGCTCGGCCCCTCCTCGAGCCGCACGAGGTTGATCCTGCTCGGGGAGTAGGGAGCGATCTGCGGGGCGAGGATGGCGGCCAGGGTGATCCCGATCAAGAACGTCATCCCGGCGATCGCCAGACGATGGCGCAGAAACCGCCGCAGGGTGGCCCGGCCCTCACCCATAGCGCACCCGCGGGTCGATTACCGCGTACAAGAGGTCGGCGAGGAGGTTCCCCACCATCACCAACACCCCAATGAAGAGGATCATCCCCACCAGGACAGCGCTATCACGCTCGAACACCGCGTTGACGAGCAGCCGTCCCATACCGGGCCAGCTGAACACCGTCTCCGCGAGCACGGCCCCGCTGAACAGCATCGGGATCCGCATCCCCAGAAGCGTCACGATGGGGATGAGCACGTTGCGGCCGGCATGCAACAGGGTCACCCGGCGTTGGGACAGCCCCTTGGCCCTGGCTGTGGTGATGTACTGCTGGTGGAGCACTTCGATCATCGACGAGCGTATGTACCGTGTGAACTCGGCTGCCGAGAACGCGCCCAGCACCATCGCCGGCATGATGAGGTGCCGCAACCGGTCCACGAACGTCCCCCCGGCAGCACCGAAGCTGCGCGTCCCGCCGCTGGGAAACCACCCCAAGGTAAGGGAAAACACGTAGATGAACAGAAGCCCCAGGAAGAACGTCGGCGTACACAGGCCGGCGAACGAACCCAGCGTGACCGCGTAGTCGCTCAACGAGCGCGGCCTCAGGGCCGAGATCACCCCCGCGGGGATGGCGATCAGCAGGCTCAACACGAGCGACGCGACCATCAGCGACATCGTGTCCACCACGCGTCCCGCGATCACCGCGCCCACCGGCTCCCGTGTGGCCATTGAGTACCCAAGATCGCCGCGCACGAGTTGCCCCAGCCAACGGAAGTACTGGACATAGAGCGGCTGGTCCAAGCCCAGCTGCTGGCGGCGCAGCTGGATCTGCTCAGCCCCCAGGGTGGGGTTGATCATCACATCCATCACGTCGCCGGGAAGGGCATCGCCGACGATGAACGCGCCAATGCTGATTCCGAGAAGGATCAGGGGGAACACCATCAGCCGCCGGACCATATAGGCGAGCATGTCGACCGTTCCGTCTCCTCCCTCCGGGCCCTTGCCGGGGGACCCGGGGTTGGTCCCGGGCCCCCCGCAGGGCGGTGTGCGGGCCTTCGCTACCTATAGGGGCAGGAGCCCGCCACCCACGATGCTCAGTCCGTCACCCACCACAGGTGGGGGTTGTAGGTCGTTCCGACCTGGCTGTCGACGAAGTTCCGCGGCCTCGCACGCTGCGCGGAGATACCCTGCGTGTGATAGAGGTAGATGTAGGGACGGTCCTCGGCGATGATCTCCTGGATCTCGTAATAGATCTCCAAAGAGGTCTCCCGGTCGACCGTCCGCGCGCCCTTCTCCAACAGCTCGTCCACCCGCTCGTTCTTGTACCAGCCGAAGTTCCATCCCGGCGGCCACTTGCTCGAGTGGAGCTGGTTGAACATAACGTAGTTGGGATGGATGATTCCGCCCGGTCCGAACGCCAGGTTCCAGATGTCGAACGCACCCTCGTTCGCCTGGGCCATCACCGTAGCGAAGTCGTAGACCTCGATCGACACCCTGATCCCCACATCCTCCAGGTACTGCTGGACGATGGCGGCGATGTTGCGGCGTCGAGGATCGTTCGGCGTCCCGTAGACGAGCACCCGGTCGCCGGTCCAGCCCACTTCCTCGAGCAACGCCTTCGCCCGCTCGGGGTCGTAGCCGTCCGCGCTGAGGTCGGGGTTATGGTAAGGGTTGGCGGCGGGCAAGGGCCCGTATGCGGGAGCGGCAAAACCGCGCTCCACTGCGCTCACCAACGCCTCACGGTCGATGGCCAAGCTCAGGGCTTCACGGAAGCGTGGATCGGACAGGAATTCCTTCTGGTGGTTCATGTTGACGATGAAGTAGGTGTCCGTGTCCATCAGGTTGACCTGCACGTCGGGGTTCCGCTCTAGACGGTCGACCGAAGCAGGGGGGATGTCGGCAATCTTGTACAGGAAGCTGGCGTCGACCTCGCCCGTCTCCAGCGCGGCTACAGCCACCTCTGGATCCATGATCCGGATGACCACGCTGTCCAGGTAGGGCTTCCCCAGGTGGTAGTCGTCGAAGCGAACGACCTCGATGAACTCGCCGCGGCGATACTCACCGAACGCAAACGGACCAGAGCCCACGGGGTTCATCGCGAAGTCGGCGCGGTCCAAGTCCGCCGGGGGGATGTCGCCCAAGATGTGCTTGGGCAGCATCCAGATCCTCGTTCCGAAAAGCTCCTCGAACGGGGCGTTGATCTCGGACAACGTCACACTGATCGTGTAGTCGTCGACCACCTCGATGCCAGCCACAGCGTCCGCCTCGCCCTGATTGTAGGCCTTGGCGCCGGCGATGGGCATGAGGTCACCGGTGTTGCTCCCCGCGTAATCCGGATGCAGCAACAGCCCAACCGTGAACGCGACGTCGTTTGCCGTCACGGGATTCCCGTCCTGCCAGGTGGCATCAGGGTTCAACGTGTACGTGTACGTCATGCCGTCCTCGGAGATCGACATCGACGTCGCCAGCCTGGGCTGGAATGTTCCATCCGGGTACTTGGCGAACAGCATATCGTAGATGAGGTCGCCTGGATAGCGCGCATAGTCACCCAGCGAATAGTATGGGATAAACGTGTTTGGAGCAGCCTTCATCCAGACGACGAGCGTTCCTCCGTACTGCGGTTCTTCCGCTCCGCCCAGCACCATTGCCGAAGGCAACACCAGTGCCGCCAGCAAGGCTACCAGCGTCAGCTTGCCCAACGTTCCCCTATGCACATGCGTGTTCATCGTCCCATCTCCTCCTCGATGTTCCCTGATAAGGACCACTGCCCTTCGGTGTAGCTGGTCGTTGCCGTGCGCCTCCCGCTCACCCCCTTCCCCTCTCGGAAACCCGCTCACTCCATGGCGGGTTGGAAACGGTCTTTCACATCCTGGAACTCGATCACCATGTACTGCATCTCGTCCACCTGACTGGTGTTCCAGATGCCATGCGGGGTGCCGGCCGGGCTGTACACCATCGTGCCCGGCTTGACGGGCTTGCGAACCCCCTCGGACAGGATCTCGCCTTCGCCGCGAAGCACATACAGAACTTCCTCCGGATCCTCGTGCGGCGAAGCCTCGTAACCCGGTGCCAACGCCTCCACATCGAGCCCGTGGCAGCGAAGGGATCCGGCAATGGCCATGTCCTCTTCCTTGAAGAACGGCCGCGCGATGTACCCGGCCAGGAACCAGGGCTCGGCCCTCTGGAAGTGGTTCATGCGCGTGCGGGCGAAGGTGTAGTGGGCACCCTTGACCTTCGTCGAGATGATGAGCACCCGCATCTCCGCCTCTCCCGAGTTGGAGAGCACGAAACCGCCCCCGGCCGCCCAGACGGCCATGTCCGAGTACAGGATCCGGCCACGCGTCGCCGTCCGGTTCCCCTGCATCAGTCCACGCCCCTGGGTCACGTAGTACGCGAACTCCAGCGTGGGGTCAGCCGGGATCTCCAGCTCTCCCTCCGGCGTCAAGCAGTAATGCTTGACCTCCACCATGCCCGAGGCACTCTTGTCCCGGGGAAGGAGACACCGTTCGACGACACCATTGGAAAGTCTGTGTGTCTTGACCTCATCTAGATGGACGTGCATACCACACCCCCTCGTGATGTGTACGGATACCCGGCCCGTGGGAGACGAGCACAACATACCCGCAGGGTATTCCACATGGCGCAACATCTTTCCATAACCATTATAGTAGGCCGCTCTCCTCTGTCAACAGAATCCCGTTACCCTGTCCGCGCCGTTCACGCGTTCCCTTTCCCTGGCGCACCACCGGCCTCGGCCAACGCCTCCCTGACCGCCTGAGCGGTGGCCTTGCGGCCTCCTCCCGAGCCCCCACCGATGTGACAGGTGAGCACAACGTTCTCAAGCTTCGTCAGGGGATGGTCATGGTGCAGCGGTTCGTCGACGAAGACGTCGAGCCCCGCACGACCGATCCCGCCCGA
>PUMC01000109.1 GCA_003552425.1 Candidatus Acetothermia bacterium
GATCCACAACACCTTCCAGAGGCGACAGCGGCATCGGTATAGGATTGGGTAGCCGGGGCAGCACCCGCATCTTCCCGAGCACACCGGTCAGGGAGCCCTTCAGCGGCGTGCGCCTGCGGCAGGAGGTTCCTGTCTCTCGCGCGTGTGTGCATCGTGCGACTACTGGACACATTCTGTCCGGTTACGCTACGATGAGCCCAGCATGAGCACAAAGGCTACCAGCTTGAGACGGTGGGTGGATGACCTGGAACGGTCCGGGCGGTACACGCTGAGCCGAGCGGACGCCGAGCGGGTACTGGGCCTGCGCGGAGCGACGCTTGACAAAGCACTGCAGCGCGCCACCTCTCAAGGGCGCATCGTGCGTCTGCGAAGAGGTTTCTTCGTGATCGTCCCCTTGGAGTACAGCACAGTGGGGGCAGTACCCACCGAGTGGTTTGTGGACGATCTGATGCTCTTCCTTGGAAGCCCCTACTACATCGGCTGCCTATCTGCAGCGGCCTGGCACGGCGCGGCGCACCAACGCCTGCAGGAGACGCAGGTGGTGGTGCCCAAGCACCTGCCCAACATCGAGGCGCGGGCGGTTCGCATACGGTTTCTGCGTTTCGCAGCTATGCAAACGGCCAAGACGGAGAAGCGGCGGACCCACACCGGGGACATTCCCGTGTCCACGCCTGAGTGGACCGCCATTGACCTCATCCGCTTTCAGCGGCATTACGGAGGTCTGGACGCAACGATCACCGTGCTCGGGGAACTGAGCGAGGCGCTCGATGCAGAGAGCCTGGCGTTGGCCTCCCAAGATGAGAAGACGAGCGCCCATCTCCAGCGCCTGGGCTGGCTGTTGGAGCTCCTCGGCCAGCGCTCTCTGACGGGCCCTCTGCACGCCCACGTGGAGGAGCGGGAACCCGCCTTCACGCCGCTTGACGCTTCACTCACACACCGAATAGGCCAGCGGGATCGCCGCTGGCGCGTCATCGTCAACGGGATGCCAGAGGTCGGGCTGTGATCCCGCGGGCGCATATCGTCCAATGGCGTTCCCTTGGCCATATCTGGCAGTCCGACGCCATGGTGGAACAGGACCTCATCATCAGCGTCATCCTCGCAGCCCTGTTCAGCGACCCGGAACTGCGCGAGGCGTTCCTCTTCCGCGGGGGAACCGCCCTTCACAAACTGTTCCTCGACCTCCCCCACCGTTACTCAGAGGACATCGACCTGGTGCAGCGAACGGCGGGGCCGATTGGCCCGCAGTTCGACCGGATCAGACATGTTCTTCAGGAACGCTTCGGCGAGCCTCGGCGCAGGACCGGCCCCGATGTGGCCACGCTTGTCTACAGGTTGGATTCCGAAGACGCACCGCCGGAACCGCTGCGGGTGAAGGTGGAGATCAACACTCGGGAGCACAGCCCAGTGCTTTCCATCACGCGCAAGCAGTTCGAGGTCCGCTCGCGGTGGTACAACGCCGTCACCGACGTTCCTGTGTACCAGCTGGATGAGCTTCTGGCCACGAAACTCCGCGCGCTCTACCAGCGGCGAAAGGGGCGGGATCTCTTCGATCTTGGGTTGGCACTTCGCGCTCTTCCCGTCAACCCACGGCAGCTATGCCAGGTGTTCCACCGGTACATGCAGGCCGACGGCCTCTCGGTCACAGCCGCGGACTTCCGCGCGAACCTGGAGGCCAAGCTAGGGCACCAGGGATTCCTCACAGACTGCACTCCCCTCGTCAGAGGGGGAACGCCGACGGATCCCGAGGCCGACTACGAACTCCTGGACCGCGTTGTGCTGAGGATTCTGGACACCACCAGTGGACCCAAGGCATCCAAGAGCACTGCGTAGCGACGCGCTCTCATCGATACTGCATCAGGTGCGTGTGCCGCTGGGGCCGCATCGGCCGCACGCCCAGACGGCTCTTTGGAGCGCGGCTCCCTTTCTGGGTGAGGGATTCTCAAGCTGCTCCCTCGCTCGGTGAACTCGCAGATGAGGCCATTCTCCGGGTTCCGGATGAGTTTCGTCTCGACGATGATCGGGCGGCCTGAGCCCGTCACGTAGAGCACATCGATGGCGCCGATGTTGGGGACACCCTTCTCGCGGCCCAGGCAGTACCAGGGTTCGTCCTCACGATGATCACGGGAAACCGGGGCGATGACGTCCCGGAGGATCGCGGCTTCCTTCTCGAGAACGCTCTGCAGCCACCGCTCGGTGGCGGCACCCCGTTCGCCGGTACAGCGGTGCGCGAAGCGGGTCACCATGGGTTCCGGTCCCCGGCTGGCGGAGAAAAGGAACCGCCCTTGCTCGCGGGTCCATCCGTCCTGGAACTCACTCAGCCTTGCGTTCTCCTGCGGATCGCGTGTTTCGTAGGTCTCGTCAGTCCCCGCCATGATGCACTCTACACTGAACGGGAGGATGCCTGCAAAGTCAGGTGAAGCTAAATGGAATGTGGACGCGGCCGCGGTTCGACGAACGCTGAAGCCAGCACCTTGTGTCAACCAGGCCTTCCGGTGTCGTTTGCTGTGTGCCTTCTTGCACATCGACGAGCTGCCGGACGGTGACCGTCGCCTCCCGCCCACTCAGAGGGCAGATCCAGGAGGTCCATGCCCAGCCCATGGGCGTAGGAGCCCGTCAATCGCTCATTGTCTGACTGTCCCGTTCATGGCGGTGTTCGTTGTCCTCTCGGTGTGGGCAAACCCGGAGTTCGATGGGTAGAATGGACTATGCTGCTGAAACGGAAGAACACGCATCGATGGATGTGGGGAGTCGTACGGTGAAGCCTTCTACGGTGATTCCTGCGGCTGTCGCAGTGTTGGTCATTGGTCTGGGGACGACCGTTGGCGTGCTGCTGTCCAGTTTGGATGCGCGGCTTACGGCCAACGAGCGCTTGCTGGAGGAGCTTGAGGGGCAGTACGCGCACCTGGAGGGCCAGCTGGATGCGGTTGCGGTCTCAGCGCAGACAGCTGCCGTTCTTGAGGCGGAGCAGGAGGGTCTTGCAGCACGCCTGTCCGATCTCGAGGACGCCCTTGGGGCGACAGACGGCCGCCTGGAGGGCCTGGCTGCCGATGTGGAGGCGTTGGACGTTGCCGTGGGTTCTTTCCAGCGCGATGTTCTGTCGGCACTTGGCGATGACCCCGAACGCATTCCTGAGCGCCTCGACACCTTGGCCACGGAGGCTGAGGCCCTGTCGGACTTGACCCAGGGCCTTGCCGAGCGCCTGTCGGAACTGGAACGACGCCTGGGTATCAGCCCTTCAGGCTGAGGTCTCAGCCCGTGCGGCCGCCGGAGGGATTGCGGAGATGGCGATCTGGGCTGTTCCTAGAAGAGGGGCCAGAAGTTCTGATCGTGCCAGATCCTCTGCCGTAGGTCTTCCTCCATGCCCATTAGGGTATTGAGGTGGCGCCCCTCCCATTCGGCGAGCCATCGGTACAGGTCGCGCTCGGTGCTGTCGGTTGCAGCCTCTTCCTGCTTCCGGTAGTACGCGACCGCCCGCTCCTCGAGCGCCATGGCTGCGTAGACTGCGGCGGCCTCGTAGCTGGCTGCCGAGATCTCGGCCATGACCTCGGGAGAGAGCACGGCGCCCGCAGCATTGCTGGTGGTACCTTCCCCGCTGGGTCTGGAGAACGACCCCGTGCGCTCAAGTTCTTCGTAGACTTTGGCCAGCGTCTGGCGATGGTGTCGTTCTTCCTGGGCAAGGAGCTCGAACAGCTTCCGCACCTCTGGGACCGTGGTCTGCTCAGCGGCTGAACGGTAGAACGCTTGTCCCCGCTGTTCCAGCAGCATCGCCCCCTTAAGGGCATCTCGCCTGCGATCGTCCATGATGCCTCCCTTGCACGTGGTTTCGCGCTGTCGGCAGTCGTGGAGGGTGGTTATACTCCCCGGCTGCCTGGCAAACCTTACCCAACAGGAGGACGGATGACGAATCGCAGGGGTATCCGCAGACTACGCGGCCTTCCACGGAACATCTGGGCCGTAAGCGCCACCAGCTTCTTCATGGACATCTCGAGCGAGATGGTCGTTAACCTGTTGCCGCTCTTCCTGGCCAATGTGTTGGGCGTCGGTACGGCGGTCATCGGTGTGATCGAAGGAGTGGCTGAGTCGACGGCTTCGCTGCTCAAGGTAGGATCGGGCTGGATCTCGGACCGCCTGCAAAGGCGAAAGTGGCTGGCTGTTGTGGGCTATGGGATTTCCGCGGCGGCAAAGCCTTTCCTGTACCTAGCGGGTGCGTGGCCGACGGTGGCCGGTGCGCGGTGGGCCGATCGTGTGGGGAAGGGCATTCGTACCGCACCGCGGGATGCACTGGTGGCCGACTCGATCGACGACCGGCATCGAGGTCTTGCGTTTGGTTTTCACCGGGCAGCGGACACGGCTGGGGCAATGCTGGGTATTTTGGGCGCACTGGCCGCGGTGTGGTTCATGCAAGGAGGGGCAGAAGAGCTGTCAGCAAGCACATTCCGGGTGGTGGTCCTCGCGAGTCTGGTTCCGGCGGCGCTGGCGGTGCTCGTTCTGGCGGTCGGGGCACGGGAGGTTCGCCGGGCGCAGTCTGAGGAGGGGGCACGTGTGGGCTTCCGAGGGTTGGGGAAGCCGTTCCTTGTGTTCTTGGGCGTCGTCGGCCTGTTCGAGCTCGGGAACTCCGCCGATGCGTTCCTCGTGCTACGCGCGCAGACTCTGGGGGCCAATGTTCTTGGCATTCTCGGTATGTTGGCGGTGTTCAACCTCGTCTATACGTTGTTGTCTACGCCGGCGGGCTCCCTGTCCGATCGTGTGCCCCGAAAGGCGGTGATCATCGGGGGATGGATTGTCTACGCGCTGATCTACCTGGGGATCGGGCTATCGGATGCTGCGTGGAATATGTGGGTTCTGTACGCAGCGTACGGTGCCTACTACGGCATTGCCTACGGAACGGCCAAGGCATTGGTCGCTGATCTCGTACCGGCACATGTCCGTGGCACGGCCTACGGCGCCTACAGCACTGTTGTGGGGGCGCTTGACCTTCCTGCTTCGGTGATCGCGGGTGTCCTCTGGCAACAGATCAGTCCCGATGCACCGTTCTTCTTCGGGGCGGGGCTGGCGCTGCTGGCAGCGGTCGCGCTCGCGCTTTGGCGGCCGAAGGCGGGTGCCCAGATGGCAAGGGCTTCAGGGCCTTAGGAGGCGCAGGTACCCAAGCGTACCGATTCCCGGCGACAGTGGCCGGAGCGGAATGCCTGGCCGGACATGGGGCGGCAGCCCTCGGGCTGCACGGTGACAAGCTCGAGTACGCCGTCGGCCGTGGTGACCCACAGGTTCCCCTTGTGGGGGAGAACGGTCCCCGGAGGGACGTCCTCGGGGGTCGTGCGCGCAACGCGCGATTGCAGAACCTTCAACCTTCGCCCCTGGAGCTGGGTCCATGCCCCGGGCCACGGCTGGGTACCGCGGACGAGGTTGTGGATCGTCTGCGTATCGGCATGCCAGTCGATGCGTCCGTGTTCGCGTGTGAGTTTGGGTGCCGGGGTCCCTTCGGCGGGTTGTGGCGTGGGGGCCAGGGTGCGTTCCACCACGCCGGCAACCGTGGTTACGGCCAGCTGCCCACCGATCCGAGCGAGGCGGCCTTCCACTTCCTGCGCGGTTTCGTCCTCGCCGATGGGTGTGGCCTCCTGAAGGAGAATTGGCCCCGTGTCCATGCCCTCATCAACGAACATCGTGGTCACCCCGGTCTCCTGATCGCCGCTCATCACGGCCCACGCCACCGGCGCCGCACCGCGCCACCGCGGGAGCAAGGACCCGTGGATGTTGACGCATCCCAGCGCCGGGAGGTCAAGCACCTTGCGCTTGAGGAGCTGGCCGAAGTCGGCCACGACCATCAGATCCGGATCGAGCTGTTCCAGTTCTTCCAGCGTTGAGAGGGCGTTGATGGATCGTGGTTTGATCACCGGGAGGTCTAGCGCTGCCGCCTCGGCCGACACGGGCGACGGACAGGCCGCGAGCCCTCGGCCCGCCGGGCGATCGGGTTGGGTGACCACGCTGACGACCCAGCCCCGGGCGGCCAATGCCTGGAGCGCCGGTACGGCGAAGGGCCCGGTTCCGGCGAAGATAAGCCTCGGGTTCACGTTGTTGCCGAAGGTGCTACCTCCTTACTTCCCTCGTAATCGACGAGGAGTTGCCTACGGATGCTTGCGGGAAGGTGGTCGACGAACAGCACCCCGTCAAGATGATCCACTTCGTGCTGCAGAAGGCGGGCTTCAAGCTGTTCGAGGTTCAGTTCAACGGGCGCACCGTCCTCGTCAAGGGCCTTCACCTTGACAGCCGCAGCGCGCGCCACACCTGCCTGAAGTCCGGGGAAGGACAAGCACCCTTCGGTTTCGACCACGCGGTCGGCGGAGCAGGCAACGATCTGTGGGTTGATGAGCACGAGCTGTTGCTCCCCGATCTCCACCAGGATCACCCGAACGGGAAGCCCAAGCTGTGTCGCCGCGAGTCCAAGGCCTTCCACTTGGGCAAAGGCCTCCCGGAGGCACCGGGCAGCTTCCCAGGCCTCTGGGGACCCCGGTGTGACGGCTTCGGCGGTCACACGCAGGCAAGGATCGGGATAACGGTGGACCATAGGTCGCTCACCTCGCACTCCTAGTTGAGAACGCTTATTATAGGCTGGATTTCCAATGTCCACAACCGAACGGTCATCGCCTGAAGAGCGTCTGGCGCTCGTTCGCAAAGTGCTGGCGCTCGAGCGCCGTAAGGGTTACGAGAACACCGCGGTCGTTGGGGGATTGGAACCCTTCTTGCGCCAACACCTTCCTGAAGGGTTAGCCCAAGCTGCCGGCTACGCGGAACGGGGTCCCGGAGAACGCCGTCACGCTGTCGAGGCAGTGGAGGGCGTGCTCGACGAGCTCGAGGCCGGAGGGTTGCAGGCCTCTGAAGAGCTGGCGCGTCCTGTGGAGCGGGCTGTGGGTGTGGGAAAGCGCC
>PUMC01000021.1 GCA_003552425.1 Candidatus Acetothermia bacterium
CCTGTTCAAGATTAAGCTCCTCCGCCAACTGGTAAACCTTTTTCATGTTCGCTTCAGCAGCCTCTGCAATTTCCCAGTCAGCATGTTTGGTTGGATCCAACGGCATAAATACTACCTCCTTCTTTAAGATAAAAGTTGCTAACCTCCTGTTTTTAGGCAGACAGTCATATATTCAACACATCCTAAGCAATTCCTGCAACAGTGTTCAAAATTTCACATGTTTTTTAGCTCATACAAAGAAGGGAGCCCCCCACGGGATTCGGCAGTCAATACAGCCCTGCGGGTCGCTTCACAAACCGCTTCAGCAGCCATCAGGCCTACCAAATTGACATCTGCCTGCAGATCGCCCTTGGAAAGGGCAAATATTGTGTCTCCGTCCCACATGGTGTGCACAGGCCATATTGAACGGGCCAAACCGTCATGAGACAGCTGACACACCTTTTTCAGGGCGTTTTTATCAAGCGCGGCGTTTGTGGCTACCACAGCCAGGGTCGTATTTCCTGCCGGAAACCCGCCTGTATTTTTCCCAAGCAGCAGGTCAGCGGTTTTTACCATCACCCCCGTCTCCGGATTGCGCGGGCCCGCCAGCAACTTGCCGTGTTGATCATAAACATCGCCAAAAGCACTACATACTACCAGTGCGGCCGTAACCAGGTCTCCTTGGCAAACAGAAGCCGATCCCTGACCGGCCTTTACCGCCCGGGATATCCCCAGAATTTTACCCACCGCCGCCCCGGTCCCCGCTCCAACCGAACCTTCAGGCACAGGTTCAGAAGATGCCGCCAGGGCGGCCCGGTAGCCCATTTCCGCATCTGGGCGGACAGTTTCACTGCCAATAAACAGGTCAAACAAAACTGCGGCGGGAACAATTGGCACCTTGAGCCGGCCTACGGCAAAACCGCAGTTTATTTCTTCAAGATACCTGACCACGCCGGAAGCGGAATCAAGACCAAAAGCGCTGCCCCCGGTCAAAACAATCGCCTGAACTTCCTCTACCAGCCGTCCGGGACGAAGCAGGTCGGTTTCCCTGGTTCCAGGGGCCGAACCACGAACTTCAACCGAGGCCTTTGCCCCATTTTCCACAAGGATAACGCTCACTCCGGTAGCCGCTTCAAAGTTTGACGCAACACCAACCTTTATCCCATGAATATCAGTTAACCCCCCACTCATTGTCACTCGCACCTCCCGGAGGTATGCTATAATTTAAGCAAGATGAAACAACTACCCGTACCACTTTGGGACAGCCACATTCATATCTTTCCAGAAAAAATGATGAAGGCTGTGTTTGCTTTTTTTAATCAGCATTATCGCTGGAAACTACCCTTCTCGAGCAAGCCGGAACTGCTTCTCAGGCAGTTGAAAGCACTGGGAGTTGAAAGGGCCTTTTCTTTAGCCTATACCCACAAACCGGGCCTGGCGCGTTCTCTGAACAAATGGCTGGCGGACTTCTGCTCCAGGCACCCCTGGGTTGTTCCTTTCGGGGCCGTCCACCCTCTTGATGAGCAACCCAAAAACATCGCTGTTGAATGCCTCGATTATTACAGGTTTCCCGGAATGAAACTGCACTGCCTGGTCCAGCAGTGCCGTCCTGATGATGAAAGGCTCTATCCTCTTTACGAAGCCATAATTAAGCGGAACAAGGGGATAATTATTCATGCCAGCAGTTTCCCGCAGCCTGTTCCGGAGCATCTCGGGATAACCTATATCGCTCGCCTTTTACGTCGCTATCCAAAACTTAAGCTGGTTGTTCCTCACCTTGGCCTGCATGATCTTTCCGCTTACAGTGAACTCCTGGGGGAGTATAAAAGCCTTTACCTTGATACCGCGTTTGTTTTTCAAAACCGGGGTTTCCTTCCTCCGGCAGGAGAAATTGAAAAGGTGATATATGCACATCCGGAACGCATAATTTACGGCAGTGACTATCCCTTTATTTTGGAACCACCCCAAAACGGGATAAAGCGGATTATCGAGCTCGGTTTGTCTCCAAGTATATACAGGCGATTGTTACGTGACAATGCCTTCTCGTTTCTGGAGGATATTACCATGGAATAGCCGGGTAAAAAAAGGGAGCCTAAGCGGCTCCCTACTGTCCTTTTTTTGGATTATGCTGCCTTTTGTTTTGCTGTTTAAAAGAAGCCTTGTGTTTAGATTGATTGTCGGCAGGGCTTTCTTCTTCGGTTGATTGGACAACAGCCTCTTCTTTCTCAGCTTCCAACTGCTCTTCAGCTTCATCCCCTTTAGGTTTGGCGCCATTTTCTTCAAGTGAAGCTTTATCATTTTCGCTTTCTTTGCCGGCCAAATCAGCCGCTCTTCTTTTCTTCTTTCTTACCGGGCCGTTGCCATCAATTAACTCCTGGATTTCCCAGGCATCAAGGGTCTCTTTATCAAGCAAAGTCCGGGCTATTTTTTCCAGCTTATCTTTTTCCCGCTCCAGGATATCCTGGGCCTGCTGGTAACAGTTATCAATGGTCTTTCTAATCTCCTGGTCAATGGCCTTGGCAATTTCTTCGCTGTAGTCACGATCCCTGGCCAGGTCCCGGCCCAGAAACACCTGATCATGTTTTTTGCCCAGGGTGATTGGCCCGAGGGCATCACTCATGCCATATTCCATAATCATCTGACGTACTATCTGGGTGGCCCGCTCAAGGTCATTCTGGGCTCCCGTACTGATATCATTAAGAACGAGTTTTTCAGCAACCCTGCCGCCAAGTAATGTGCTGACCCGGTCCAGCAGTTCCGAGCGAGTCATGTAGTAGCGATCTTCCTCCGGAAACATCAGGGTGTAGCCACCGGCCCGCCCGCGCGGGATAATTGACACCTTGTGCACCGGATCAGTATGCGGCAGAAGGTAACCGACAAGAGCATGGCCGGCTTCGTGATAGGCGACAATTTTTTTCTCAAAACCGCTGATCACCCGGCTTTTCTTCTGCGTTCCCGCCACCACTCTTTCTACGGCTTCTTCTAATTCTTTCATCCCAATCAGTTTTTTCGAAGCCCTGGCAGTGAGCAGTGCCGCCTCGTTTACCACATTTTCAAGATCAGCCCCGGTAAAACCGGGGGTGCCGCGGGCAACCGATCTTAAGTCAACACCTTTGGCCAGGCGTTTATTTCTGGTATGTACCTGCAAAATTTCCTCCCGCCCTTTGACATCGGGAATATTTACTGTGATTTGGCGGTCAAACCGGCCGGGGCGCAGTAAGGCCGGGTCCAGGATATCCGGGCGGTTGGTAGCGGCAAGGATGATGATCCCCTCATTAACATCAAAGCCGTCCATTTCTACGAGGAGCTGGTTGAGAGTTTGCTCTCTTTCATCGTGACCGCCGCCAAGGCCTGCGCCGCGCTGGCGTCCGACAGCATCCAGCTCATCCATAAAGACAATGCAGGGGGAATTTTTCTTGGCATTTTCAAACATATCCCGCACCCGGGAAGCACCGACACCGACAAACATTTCGACGAAGTCTGAACCGCTGAT
Source organism: Candidatus Acetothermia bacterium (assembly GCA_003552425.1). Next base: position 3,473 of record PUMC01000021.1, read on the forward strand.
GCTGAAAAAGGGCACACCGGCTTCCCCGGCCACAGCCCTTCCCAGCAGTGTTTTACCTGTTCCGGGAGGACCTACCAGCAAAACCCCTTTTGGTATACGAGCACCAATTTCGATGTACTTGCGGGGATCTTTCAGAAAATCCACGATTTCAGAAAGCTCGGCTCTTTCTTCATCAGCTCCGGCCACTTCATCAAATGTAACTGTTTTTTTGGGCGTTTCATGAAGGCGGGCTTTGCTCTTGCCAAAGTTCATAACTTTGCTGCCCCCGCCCTGGGCCTGCTGCATAAAAAAGAAAAAGATCCCGATTATGAGAAGAAAGGGAATAAAATAGACCAGGGTACTCTGCCACCAAGGCGGCTCATGGGGTTTATGAGTTTCCGTGCTTATATTATTCTCCAAAAGTAATGCGGTAAGGTTATGGTCTTCCGGGCGAATAGTGTGGACTTCGGTGCCGTCATCAAGAACCGCTTCCACTTCATTCCCGTAAAGAGCTACATGCTCTACTTCGCCTCTTTCAATTTTTTGTATAAACTGGTTATAAGTTATCTCTTCCGGCTCGGGACCGGTATTAAAGGTGCTGATTAATATTACAACTACCAGGATTATTACTAGGTAGAATAGAATTTGTCTAAACAATGGGCTCAACAAGTAACCCCCTTTCTAAATAAAACCCCTGAGGGCTAAATTTAATTTTAACACACCGTACATGGAGAAGCAATATAATCGGGAGCCCGCTTAAGCAAAGGCTTATATCAATTCCCGTGTTCGTCAAGAATGCAGATATCTGGCAGCTGCCGGTAATTTTCATTGAAGTCGAGACCATAGCCGATTACAAAACGATCCGGTATATTAAATCCGCAGTAATCAGGAATGTAATTAACTTTTCTACGCTCGGATTTATCCAGCAGCGTGATCACTTTTAGCGATTTCGGGCAGCGGCTGTTTAAACTCCTGCGCAGGTAATCAAGGGTTAATCCGGTATCAACTATGTCTTCAACAATGAGCACATCTTTGTCTTGAATGCTTTGGTCAAGATCTTTTTGAATTTGCACAACCCCCGAAGTAGCCGTATCGGCACCATAGCTGGAAACAGCTATAAAATCTATTTCGACCGGGATGTCAAGGTGTCTGATTAAATCGCTCAAGAAAACAACAGCCCCCTTTAGAACCCCGACCATTAAAGGTTTTTTGCCCCTGTAATCCGCTGTTATCTCTTTGGCCAGCTCTTTGATTCTTTTATCGATTTGATCCGCGTTTAACAATACTTCCTTCTGCTTTTCCGTCATTTTTAAGCCACCTCAAAATTAGATTTGATCACCACGGCAAACAGCCTTACTTTGAACGTTTGAGAGCCCTGTATTCGAGCAGTAAAACCCTTTCTGTCTTTTTAGTAACCCGGTAAGGATGAGCAATTCTCAGGCCGGCGACCCAGAGGATTTCATCGCCAACCGTTGCCAGCGGGATCGAATCACGCCTGTAGGAGGGCACCTTGCGGTCAATAAAAAAATCTTTAAGTTTTTTTCTCCCGGATGCGCCAAGGGGATAAATGCGATCGCCGGGACGGCGTGAGCGGACGATCAAAGCTCCGTCGGGAATGCTGTCATAATCCAGGTAGGCTCGATAGGGAGAAGGGGCCCACTCAAGACTCTTCCTGTCAACGATTTTGGCCGTTATTACTGTCCCTCCAGGCAGGTAAGTTTTCCCCGGGAGATTAAGGGATACAGCTTCAAATGCCGCCGGTTCACGGCCGGACTTTTTGAGCAAAACCAGTCGACCGTATTCCAGGCGCGCTGCAAGCTCCCCGGGCAGTGATATGCCTTGCCCGGTTGTTCCGTTTTCAGCCAGGCTAAGCACCTGATCAATGTGACGCCTGCCGATCTTTTTTAATGAAACAAAGCGCTGTAAAGCCAAACGCACAACCCGGCCCTTTAAAGCCGGGGGAAGAGACAAAAGCTCGTCCCGCATCAATACAGTGTGCTTTCGCCCGCTGCGGGCTATTTTCACCAGCATTTTTTGGGCCAGATCTTGTAAAAAACTGCGATCCGCAGCAGCCAGTGAAGCCAGTCTTGAAAGCACTTCCCTGATTCGCGGGTTATACTGTTTTTCCAACCGGGGGATCAGCTCAAGACGCAGTTTGTTGCGGGTATAATCTGTTTCCAGGTTGCTGCTGTCTAAAGAGGGATGAAGGTTGTTCCTGTGGCAGTAATCTTCAATTTCACTGCGAGTCAGACACAGCAGGGGCCTGACCAGTTTAATACTCTTCCAGCTGCGGATGGGCAAAATCCCGGCCAACCCGTCCACCCCGGTACCCCTGATAATGTTTAAAAGCACTGTTTCCGCCTGATCATCGAGCTGGTGACCGAGAGCAATACGCGATGCTCCGTGCCTGCCGGCCATATCAAACAAAAATTGGTAGCGGGCCAGGCGTCCGGCTTCTTCTTCCGACACACCATGTTCTTTTTTGAATCGGCGAATATCAACAGCCCTGGTTTCAAACGGTATAGACCACTCTGCAGAAATCATCTCCACTGCCTTCGCTTCCTGCTCTGCTTCCGGTCTGAGGCAGTGGTTCAGGTGGGCTGCTATGAGCCTGAGGTTAAATTCAGGTAACAGTTGATGCAGAAGATGCAACAGGCACAAGGAATCAGGGCCGCCGGAAACAGCAACGATCACTGTATCCCCTTTTAAAAGCAAGCGGTTCTTTAGAATAAAAGCCCTTACCTTTTCCAGCTGCATAAGTATAGATCACGACCCGTCATCCTGTTCAAAACAACAGCGATAAAAAAACACCCTGAATCAGAGTGCCTTTCAATCTGCCCTTAAACTTTTGACTATTTTCTTAAAATGCTTCCCTGGAAGATCCGCGGCCACCTCTTTTAGATTCAGTATTGCGTTTTAAATCCAAAAGACGTTCATCACTTTCTTTCAGGAAACGATCCATTTTATCTTCAAAAGAAGCTTTGTTCTTAGACGATTGAGGCTTATTATTTCCACCTTTTTTCTTTTTTGAATATGCCTCGTTAGCCTGCTTAACGGAAAGACCTACCTTCCCGCTGTCTTCAACCGAAAGTACCTTGACCTTAACCCGGTCTCCCTTTTTATAAAACTCGTTGATATCCTTCACGTATTCTTCAGCTATTTCGGATATATGGACGAGGCCCGTCGTCCCCCCGGGCAGCTCGACAAAAGCTC
>PUMC01000090.1 GCA_003552425.1 Candidatus Acetothermia bacterium
ACCTGCTCACTCATCACAGCAATCACCCCATCTGTTCGTCCTCATCGTGGCTAATCTTGCGACTACGCTCCATGGCGGAGCGGTAGCCCGCCAGGCGTTGCCGGCGCTCCTCCCTCTGGCGAAGCAGCCGCTCCGACTCCGCCTCGTTGGCGGCAAGCTCAGAGCGCAGCGCCTCCAACTGACTCTGCAAAGCCCGCCGCTTGCGCTCCAGAGCTGCCTGCGAGCGCTCCAGCTCTTGCTCCATCTCCAGCGTTTGGGCCTGCTCGCGCGCCTCCTGCGCCAGACGGGCCGAACCGGTGAGCACACCCTCCAGCCCCATGTAGGCCTCGATAAGCTGCACACCATTGTCCGTAAGCAGAAACTCGCGGATTTGATTGGAGTGCGCCATCCCGCGCGACTTGATCACGTACAACCCACGGTTGCGCTCTCCACTGAGCTCGATCTCACGGAGGAGAAGCCATGTGTCGATCAGTGAGGAGATCTCGACCTCCGTGTGCTCGATCGCCGTTGTGGCCGAGGTCAGGTTGGTGAGGAGCATTGTGATCCCCTCCGACTTCAGGTAGTCGACCAACCGGACCAGCATGGCCTTGACCTCATGCGGACTCCCAGAACCTTGAAACGCGGAGATGGGATCGACGATCACTACCGATGGTTGGAAGGCGTTGATCTCCTTAAGGGTGGTGGCCAAGTGCCCTTCAAGTCCGTAAAGCGTGGGGCGCGCTGCATGGAGGCGAAGCAAACCTTGCTCCGTCCACGGCTTTAGGTCCAAGCCGATCGACCGCATGTTACGCAGGAACTGGCTGGACGACTCCTCAAACAGGAAGTACAGGCACCGTTCGCCCTGACGGCATGTCGCGTCCGCGAAGTGAGCCGCTATACTGGTCTTTCCGGTACCTGCCGTCCCAGAGACGAGTACGCTGCTGCCGCGGTAGTAGCCTTCCCCTCCGAGCATGGTATCCAGCTGCGAGATCCCAGTGGGGATACGTTCCTGCAGGCCTTCGTGCTCCAGCCCCAGGGAGGTCACCGGAAGCACCACGATCCCGTGCTCATCGATCATGAACGGATACTCGTTGGTCCCGTGCAGGGAGCCACGGTACTTCATGACATGAAGCCGACGGGTGGACACCTGCTCGGTCACGCGATGATCGAGGACGATCACACAGTCCGAAACGTACTCCTCGATCCCGTAGCGCGTTAGCGTGCTGGCCCCGCTTTCGCCGGTGATCACCGCGGTCACACCCCGCTGCTTCAACCAGCGGAACAAGCGCCGCAACTCAGCCCTTAGGATAGCCGGATTGGGAAGGCCGCTGAACAGTGCCTCCAGTGTGTCGAGCACGACACGACGCGCCCCGATCGTGTCGATCGCGTGGCCCAAGCGGACGAACAGACCCTCAAGGTCGTACAGCCCCGTCTCCTCGATCTCGCTCCGCTCGACGTAGACGTGATCCACCACGAGCTTTCCCTCGTCCATCAACCCCTGGAGATCGAAACCGAGCGAGGCCACGTTCGCGGCAAGATCCTCGACGGTTTCTTCAAACCCCAGGAACACTCCCGGCTCGTTGTACTGAAGCGCGCCGTGCACGAGAAACTCCATGGAAAGGAGCGTCTTGGCGCAGCCCGCATTCCCGCAGACAAGCGTCGAGCGTCCAGCAGGGAGCCCACCCTGCGTGATCTCATCGAGGCCGCGTATCCCCGTGGGGGACTTGGGCAACCCGCTGCCGAAACCTTGCTCTACACACTGTTCCCGGTTCATCGACACCATGCTCCCTTCTCTCCGGCCCCACTCCGGGCATTCCCCCTTCGGAAAGGGCAGCGCCACACAAAACGAGAGAGAGCCGACACATCGACACCACGTCAATGTTACCGAGAAGCGTACCGCTGGATCCAGCAAAACCGTGCCATTGGATGGAACGGGAAGGGCATTCCATGCAGCAATCCGCCGATCTACACCGAAGAGGGGGAACTCTCCAACGGCAGGTCCAGGTTCGCTGCTTCCAGAATCCGAATCGCCGTCGTGAGGTGGCGGTCTTCGTGGAACGGGTTATCCACAACACCCTGCGGTACGACAATCCTGGGCTGCAGTTCGAGGAGAAGCCCTCCAAGCATGGGGTCTCCGAGCACCTTGGGAGGATAGACAACAAGGGCGCGGTCTTCACCGTGGATGTGGTAGAAGACATCGACCGATCGGTTAACCACGATCAGCTTCTCGACAAGGCGCTCAACATCGCGGAGAGGACGCAGATCGATCAGCCAGCGCACACGCTTGAACCCGGCTTCGCGCGCAGCAAGATCGGCGGCCACCATGTCCGAGACAGCGACCTTCGGACGGAACATGGCCGGTTCGTTCCCCCACACACGGCAGAGCGGGATCCTCACAATCTGGTCCGCCTCGATCGCGGCGGACCACTCTCCATCGTCGACCGCGAGTTCGGCCAGCGTGTCCTCGAAGCGGCCTTCGTCGGCGCAGGCAACGGTTACCCTGTCCCCACGCTCCAGTCCCTGCTGCAGGTACATCCCCACAATCGGGGACCCATGATCGCTGAAGAAGGCGATCTTGCCAGGCCCTTCCAGCGGGGCCACCTGCTCTGTGTGAATCCAGGCGTCGAGGTTGGTCGCGTAAGCAGCATACTGCTTCGAGATCTCCAGGAGTTCACCGAGGCTCGGCCGGGCAAGACCGCGCTCCCAACGCGACAGCGTCGTCCAATGGATGCCGAGCAGGTAGGCGAGGTCTCCCTGGCTCATCCCCATGCGGCTGCGGATGCTCCGGATCCAGCTGCCGAATGCCACGGCTCACCTCCTGGCGCGCCCGTTTCCTTGACAACGGGTTCGCAGTTGCAATAGTATAGTACTTGTGCTATCCATGGTATAGCATACGCGCTATATGCACGACCCGTACCCCGGTTTCTAAAGAGACCGTACACAAGTAAGGAGACGAGGATGCCCGGACCTGGAACCACAACGAAAACGCTTGACAAGATCTCTATCTACATCCCGCAGAAGAAGGCAGAGCAGGGTGTGCTGCAACGACTGCGCAAGCTGGGCGAGAAGAAGGATCGCTCGATCAACTACATGGTGGTCGAAGCCATCCTGCACTACCTGGAGCGCGAAGAGAAGAAAGCTTAGTCTGCCGCTTCCATCACTGAACAACGGTGCTCCCGAAGCCCCTTGAGGCTATGCGTCTGCCGTCATGCGCAACCGGAGCCAAGAAGCTCTTTGGCTCCGGTTTTTCGTTGGCGACTGGTGGGCCCGCCTGGAGTCGAACCAGGGACCTCACGCTTATCAGGCGTGCGCTCTAACCGACTGAGCTACGGACCCAAGCTGTTCGCCACTATAGCCACGGGCGCGGCGCTGTTCAAGGGCCGCTGCGCTTCACGCTACAGTGCCTTGAGGCCGGTGCCCGTGAGAACGACCACAACGTCCGCGCCAGGGGGGATGGCCCCGCGCGCGATCAGTTCCTCCAACGCTGCCGTGGCGAGGGCCGACGTGGGTTCGGCAAGGATTCCCTCCTCACGGGCCAGCACTTCTTGGGCCGTTTTGATCGCCGGCTCCGGGATCGCGGCACCACCCCCATCCGAAGCACGCACCGCGGCAAGCACCTGCCGTCCCCGTTCCGGCCGGGGAATCGAAGCACCCTCAGCAAGCGTGGGCGCGGGTTCGACCTCCACGGGATCATCCCTTCCCTCATCAAGCGCCCGGACCAGGGGCGCACAAGAGGCAGGCTGCGCGATGTGGAGATGGGGAAGGACATACTGCGCTCCCATGCGCGCAAAACCTCGAGCAAGGCCAAGCAACAGCCCACCCGCACCCGCCGGCGTGACCAGATGCCAGTCATGCACCCTCGAACGCTCCAGAAGGAGCTCCATGGCCAGCGTCGTCAGCCCCTCGATGAAGTAGGGCGAAAGGTTGTGCGATGCGTAGACCCAGCCGTCGCTGCCTCCGCAGGCTTCGCGCACCGCTTCCTCGCACCGGTGGCGAGGGCCTGTCACCACGCTCAGTTGCGCACCGTATGCACGGATCTGGGCAAGCTTTCGGGGGGAAGCGTGTTCGGGGACGAAGAGCCGTGCGCGCATCCCTGCCCGCGCGGCATAGGCCGAGAGCGCCGCACCGGCGTTACCGGAGGAGTCATCAGCAACAGCGCACACGCCCAGAGCTTGGAGCACCGCAACGAGCACGGCCGCGCCACGGTCCTTGAACGATCCCGTCGGGTTCCCGCCCTCCAGCTTGAACCACAGGTTGATCCCCAACTGTGGACCAAGTACGCGCGATGCCACCAGGGGGGTGCTCCCTTCGCCCAACGTGACCGGCACGACGGGGGGAAGCAACGCGGCGAACCGCCAACCACCATCGGCGTGCTGCGTGGAGAGTTCGCTGGGGAAGGCCTCGGGGGGATCGTAGTACAGGGGCTCCCCACAGCGTGGACAGGGATTGGGATCTGGCCTTGGGGGCGTGCGGTGGTTGCAGGCTGGGCACACGAGCACACCCGGAACACGGGCATTCGACATGCGGATCCCTCCCTAACCGGCGGTCTCGATCCTCAAGTTGTAACGGATGTTCCCTTCGGTCTCCCGCACCAAGCGCAACGCCCAGTCTCCGTCCTGATCAGCCCTGTACGAGAGTTCGAGGGCACCCTCACCGCGCACGCTGGCCGACAACGTGCCGTCCGGTGCCACGAGCTGGAGCGCGCCGCTTCCACCGGTGAACGTGATCTCCAAGGCGATGTGCTCACCCCTGATCAGGGGAACGAGGTACCGGCGCGTTTCCTCAACGATCCCGCGGTCCCGAGGAAGGACGCCGGTGCGCTCGACCGGTGCGTCGACGTCACGCACTGTCAGAGGCCCTCCTACCCCGAGGGCAGTTCCCCCAAGCGGGGACTCGTGAACCGTCGTCGGGGGGGGAAACTGTGCCATGCGCCCTGCAGTTCCCACGTCCACTGCCGGGCAGCGCAGGCGTACCGAGTGCTCCGTGATCCCAAGCACCTGCTGCCAATGGGTGCGCTCCAGCCTTACCTCGAGGCAAGTTCCTACCCGTAGGGCCCTGCGGGAGACCACCAACTGTCCGGCGTACGCGAAGTAGTCCTCTCCGTTGCGCATCAACGCGAGCACCACCCGGTGCGTTGTCGACGGGCCGCCCGTGGGCCGTAGCCGCACAAGTGTGCTCTGCGTCGCAGCTGGCTGCTCACCCCGCACAGCCGGCACGAACACCAGCACATCGAAGACAAGGGTGCTCATGTCCAGCGGAATACGGTGGAACTGGAACCGCGCATAGTGCCCGTCCGCCTCGAGCCAGTGCCCTGGCTGATCGGAGGCACTCACGCAGTAGTAGGCGTCGCTGTAGATCCACGCCGCCGTCCCGGCAATCGAAACCGCCAACACCGCACACACAACCGTCGCTGTCTTCCTGAATAGCCTCATCGCCATCCCCCCTCAAGGCTGCGTTGAACGCTCGTAATGCCACAGCTACTGTGCGGGAGCGTGTGATCTGGACAAAGGGTCGACGACCGCTTGAGAGAGGAGAAGGGCGAAGCGTGTAGGGGGAACACGGCCCCATGCCTAGGGGTAGAACGGAAGGTCAGGGGTGCGACACTGGCGCGACTAACAGGACAGGTGTCCCTCCGCGCTGCGCTATACGAGCTGCGCGATCAGGGTGGCAAGCCCCACCAGCACGCAGTAACCGGCGAACCACCGTAGGCGCCGACGCCGCACCACCAGGAGGAGCAAGCGGATGGCCACAAGACCCGAGAGCAGCGCAGCCACACCTGCCACGACCATCCCCCAGCTTTCCTCAGGGCTGAGGGGGGGCCGCCCCGGCTCCAGGAACAGTTCCCAAACACCCGCACCCAGGATCGCTGGGATGGAGAGCAAGAACGAAAAGCGGGCCGCCTCCATGGGCCGGAGCCCCGATGCAATACCGGCGGAGATCGTCGTCCCTGAGCGGGAGACACCTGGAAGGAGCGCCAGCGCTTGGCCGAGCCCGGCGGCAAGGGCGTTCGAGACGCGTGGTTCGCTCCGCTGGGCGCGCGATGCACACAGATCCCCGATGATGAGCGCGGCGGCCGTGAGCAAGAGCATCGCCCCCACAAGGCTTGGGGCGCCGAACGCCCGCTCCACAGCCCCACGTGCTGTGAGCCCAAGGGCGACCACCGGTACGGTGCCCAGGACCAGAAGACCGATGTAGGCACGCTCCTTGCCTCCACCGCGGGTGACCGCCCGCAGAAGGCGGTAGAGATCCCTGCGGAAGAAGACAAGCACGGCCACCAAGGTCCCCAAGTGCACGACGGCCTCCAGCGCTACACCGGGGGGCGACCAGCCAAGGAGCCATTGTGCGAGCACCAGATGGCCGGAACTGCTCACCGGAAGGAACTCGGTGATGCCTTGCACGATGCCCAGGAGTACGTAATAAGTCACGGGAGCAGCAACAGCACTGCCAGCAACAGCGCAACACCCAGTCCCCCGATGATCGGCCACAGGCCGGGGCCCGGGGGCGTCGTATCTGGCAATGGTTCCGGTTCCGGTTGGGGCTCTGGGTCCGGTTCGGGTTCCGGTGTCGGTGTCGGTTCCACCCCTTTCGGCAGATACAATTCCTGGCCCTCATATATCACATTGGGGTCTTCCAAATCATTGATTTCCATTAAAATATCTAC
>PUMC01000062.1 GCA_003552425.1 Candidatus Acetothermia bacterium
CACAGCCCTTTAGGTAGATCCCGCAGCACACGCCCGACGAACGCCGACAGCGAAAGATGGCTCAGATCGAACGCGTGCAGGTGGATGTCAAAGAACGTCCGCTCCTCCATCACCGCCCCCCGATGAGCATACGAAAGTTCGATAGCAGCTTAACTTGGTCCCCTGGCAACGCCAAGCGTCCACTCCCATATTGCTGCACCGGGCGTCCACACGGCCTACACAGACCGTTCCTAAGATAAAGCCCGGAGGTGAGCCACAGTGCATAGTAGAAAGCTTGTGCTCGGAGTGGTAGCTGTGCTCGCGCTGGCTGCGGTCGGCATGGCCGCAACATACGGTGTGTCCTGGGTCCATGGCGCCCGACACCATCACGGCCACGGTGCGGAGATGCACGAGATGTTCCTGGAGGTCCTTGCCGAGCGTCTGGGGATGGACACTAACCAGCTGGAAGCGGACCTCGAGCGTGCGTCCACCGAGGCCATCGACAGGGCGTTGGCTGAGGGCCTCGTGACCGAAGAAGAGGCGCAGTGGATGAAGGAACACATGGAGGGTTGCCCGGAATACGACCGTGGCACGTGGCGCGGACACCGCCGCGGGCACCATCGCGGACGCGGCCACTGCTAACCCCCCCAAGGCTGGATCTGCGGTTGCGGCGGTCGAACTCGCGGCCACCCGCCCCAACAAGAGTCCCCAGCTCCGGCGAACACACCCCACCTCCCTGATGGCGCCACCTCGCCGGGGCTGGGGATTCTTCTGACTGGGCCCTCGGTCCGTTGCCCATCCCAGGCTCATCAAACTGGTGATCTGGCATGACGCTTGTGCGTTGTCGCTTGGAGAGGCCGTACTACAGGCAGATCTGGAACAGCCACAACAGCGCTGTGGCCGGTCATGTCAGATGATCCCCCTGAGCGAAGAGAATCAGGTTTCTTGAACAGTAACAACCCTGTCCTTACACGGTAGCCCCAAGGCCGGCCATGGGACTCGGCTTGGGCAAGGCCAACCGCAGGCTACGTTACCGCCTATTGTATCACCAGGATAGCTTCAAGGAGGACCAATCTGGTGCTGGACTCTACCTCCATAGTAGCCCCATCCATTGCGCTATATCCATGCCCCAAGGCTAACATCACTAGAGTCCATAGCGTTCCTATATGACAGCCTTGGTTCTTGACTTTATATTGTGTGTGTGATATGGTTGGGCCGAGGTGAATATTATGTCCGGTATTGATAGGAGCGGGAAAGCACTCGTAGAACACTGGAATTGGGCTGCGGAGAAGGGGTTGATGAACCAGCATACAGCTGCTGCGCTGCGGACGGCGTGTGCCAAAGTGCTCGAAGCTGTTGATGGTTGGGAGGTCAGTGACGTCACAACCATGGATGCCGAGGACGTTTTCCGCCGCTTTCAGAACAAGAACAGCAAAGTCTACAAGCCGAAGACCCTTGAGGAGTACCGACGGAGGTTCCTACAAGCAGTACAACAATTTGTGGATTACGTCAACGATCCCTCCGGCTGGCGTCCCCACGCAAGGTCTCGGACTGCCCGGGAGAAACCAGGCCGGTCCACTACTAGAACGCCGTCGTCGTCAGGACAAAGTCAAGGACCAAAGGGCGCAGTGGAGTCTGCTAAGGGCTACATGGAATATTCGTATAAACTGCCGGGAGACCGGACGGCTGTGTTGCGGCTGCCAGTGGATCTAACCTTGGCTGATGGTCGAAGAGTAGGCGCATTTCTGTCCACATTGGCTACGGATTTCGAGCCGGGTGAGCTCTGATGAGTACTGCTCTAAAGCGCACAACTCGATCGGATCTTACTATCCCCATGAGGTCGATGGTGTTTGTTGCAGATGATGGTGGACAGATGAGACCGAGCCGGCCTGGTATGGGTTCCCTCACAGCAGTCGGCGGGTATATGGTTGATGCAGGATCACTGTCTGACCTTGAGCACTCAATCAGCTCGACTTGTGTAGCTGCAGGCTTTCCGGAGGGCGAGCCGTTTAAATGGTCACCAAGCCGAGATATGTGGATGTGGTCAAGTCTGGCTGGCGCAGAGCGGAGCGAGTTCTTCTTGGACGTGACCCACACGCTAGCCGAGTTTGACGCCACAGCCATCGTGGTCATGCTGGACACGACGAGAGCTCCTGCCACAGCATCTGGAAAACACGTACATTGTGCTACAGATCTGCTGATGGAGCGGATCCACATCAACTGTAAACGCCGAACAGGAAACGCCATACTGATACTGGCCAAGCCGGGCGGGGGCGCAGTACAACAAAGGGAAACACTTCAACACTGTGCAACGACAGCGGAACGGGGAACACGACATATCATGCCTACTACAATCGCTCCGACGGTGACCACAGCCCCTCTTCGCAGTTCACGGGCAATCCAAGCCGCGGACATCGTTGTTTCGTGCACTGTTTCGCGGATTTCCGGCGAGGCCAACTACTCGCCAAGCGTCTTCAAGGGACTCCTGACACTGTTTGATATGCACCAGGGACGCACGGGAGGGATAGGCGTTAAACTGCACCCTGACTACTGCTTCGCCAACTTGTACCACTGGATACTCGGAGACGATAGTCACTCGAAGAACGGAACGATCACCCAGCTACCTATCCCAGGCTTGCCGTATTCTGTCGATCCCAACGTGTATTATTCTCGACAGTGCGGCACTTGAGAGAGCCACTCTCTAGCTGCAATGTCCTCATAGCTTATGTCTACGTTGGTTGGCATGTTACGTGTGTATAATCATGTGTGTGGCTTGGACTCGACTCCAGAGCCGAACCTGACGACCCGGGAACACACGGGAGGTGACGAAATGGTTGAAGTCGTGTACGGAGTAAGAAGTTGGTTAGTTGGTCTATTACGAAGCTATAGGCTCACCTTTACGATGAATATCATACCCGGAATCTTGGCGCTCACCCTAGAGTCTCGGGAGTCGGGTCGAAGCCACACTTGCGCGTAGTTGTCACCGGGTACCCACAAGCGGCCAGCCGTGGGCGGCTGAAAACCGGCCAGTTGTAGGCACGCAAGTAGTAGCACATTAGCCCTGCTCCGACAAGGCGCGAGTTTTCTGCTTGGTGTGCAGCTCTTGTCTGTTGTGCATCCGGTAGCTCTTTCCCTGCAGGCGGATGACCTCGGCGTGGTGGAGGATGCGATCGAGGATGGCGCCAGCGGCAGCGGTGTCGCCGAGCACTTGGCCCAGTCCTACAAGGGTCGGTTGCTGGTCACGATGATCGCGCCCTTTTCGTCCCCGGAGGTAGCAGTCGCGTTCGAACGTCACGATGTCACTGAAGAAGAATGGGTTCCTCGCCATCTCCTTCGAGTGCGCCGTTGGTCCTTTCGGAGGTCGAAGCTGTGGAACAAAGGACGCGAGTGACACGAGACCTGCCAGTCCAAGAAGGACCAAAGCGGCGTAGACGTACGCCCTGAGCCAGAACGAGCTGATGGCAGCGACGTCAACAGCCGCGAGAACACCAAAGAGGAGAGCTGCGTCAGCGGCCAGGAGTGCTACACTCTTGGCTTCTGCAAAACGGATCCATTCGTTGATCAGCGAGAGCACATACTTCAGCCGTTCTTCCATAACCCTCCTGCACTACTGCGTTCGAGGTTGACCCGTACGATCCTCGTCTGCGCCATCTAGAACGTGCTCCAACTTCCTGTGGCCAAGCCTAAGGAGAAGCCCAGTCAAGTACAGGAAGAACTCCGCCTCAGCTTCTCCGAGGTGCGGCCGCGCCCCCCGCACGCTGTCCGCAGCCGAGTCAGCATGGCGGTACCTGCAGCCGTACGCAACATACGAGTCGAGAACTGCTCGCAGTTCCCTTGGCAGCCCAAGCACCTTCGCCACCCGATCCTTGAGCGCAGACAGGTCTCCGTCGGACTTCGTCAAGAGCTTCGCCATGGCCTCGACTGCCTCATACACGCTGGCGACGGCGCTCTTCAGCATCTCTCTGTCAGAGCCTGCCATTCGGTAGAGACGCAACCCTTGCTCAAATGGGCGCCGCATCACATCGAACCTCGCTCCCGCAAGCCACTCCAGCTCATCGTGAACGAGAGCCTCATCCAGCAATGGCACCCCCTTCCGCCAAAACAGCCCACTCCTCCAGTTCAACCCGAGTTCTACTTCACTCATAGCCAGAAGGGATTCAACCTTCTCAGTCAGTTCCCATCTACCGCTACCATCAAGCTCCGTGTGAAGAACCTCCACTCCGAGAAGCGCCCGGTACCAGTCCGTCACTGTGTCAGCCAGGCGCTCGTCCACCTCGGACTCCCGGACAGTCGTGCGTTTCCTGTCAGGATCGAAGATATCTCCGAGCTTTTCGAGTGGAGGATCTCCAAACTCAAAGGCGACTCCCTCAACCACGGCGAGCCTCATATCAAACCCAAGCTCATCCCAGACTCGGCTCTTGAGGCGCTGCAAGAATCGCCGGCGAGCCTCCGGAAGATCAACTCCGAGTCCCAGTCGTTCGTGAAACCGTTGTTGAGGTCCGCTCTTCTCGTTCTCCATTCCTCACTCCTTGGCTTGCTCATCCACGATCTTGATCTCCTCCTCGGTGAGGCCGTAGAGGGCGTAGACAAGTTGGTCGATCTGGTAGTCGGTGGCGGTGATTTGGCGTTGGAGGGTGGTCTTGTCGTGGGCGGTCTTGGCCGCGGCGAGTTGTTTGTGGAGGTCGAGCATGGTCTGAACGAGGTTGACCATCTTGTCGTGCCTGGTTTTGTCGGCAGGGGCAGAGAAGTCAATGGTGCGAATGGGGAGTTGCACAATGAACCTCTTACCGTACGACCAGTAGCCTCCACGAAACGGCGTGCTCACAGAGTGCAGAAAGGTATCCAGCAAGCGTGAGTTAAGGAGGCCGGAGAGATACAGCAACGAGTGGGGGTTGTCCTGGTCCTTCCAGCGTATTCCGTAGTAAGGACCATTGCCCCCACCTGTGAAATAGCAGCCTCGATCATCGTAGGCGTAACGCCCCGTCAGGGATATCACCTGAACTATAAGCTTCGGCGCGTCCATCTCGGTCAGATTCTGCGTTCGCCCATAAGCATACCATTGCTCGTGGTCCCACTTGCCGCCCTCCCGAGCCCTGAGCGTGGCTGATTTCGCGCGGAGGTACTCCCAGCACCCTGGATACTCCTTGACCATGACATCCGAGGGGATCAGAGTTGCCTTCCCGTTTGCAACGGTGTACGGGAAGAGCAACCAACGGTTGGCCGTTGGTCGAGCGTGGGATTGCAGGCTAACTCTTGAGAGAAAGGGCTTAAGTAACCCCGTCTCCATCTCCCATTCATCGCCGTCGGGGTCACGCACTCGCAGTCTCTTTCCTTTTCCCGGACCCACTTCCTTCAGGACAAACACCTTGTCCGCACCCGTCACAAGGCCCTGGAATACACGTCCCAGCTCACCAAGCGTAGGACCCCATTTACTCAGCCGCTCGTGCAGCGCATTTCCCTTCCTGTCAACAAATGTCCATGGTGCGCTGGTTAGGCTCGACGAAGCCAACTCCCATTCCACGGCGCCGCCGTCATCAGGCCACTTCGCCAGGTCGGAAACCCGCTCCAAGACAAACTCAGATTGCGGGGACCTTGACAGGAACAAGAGACACGTGTAGG
Source organism: Candidatus Acetothermia bacterium (assembly GCA_003552425.1). The sequence continues at coordinate 5,599 of PUMC01000062.1, forward strand.
TCGTGGCTCCAGCGAAGACCTGCTGATGGCCAAAATGCACGATCCGGGATACGCAATCACCACTTGTGAGGAGAGCTCGAAGCGGTCGACCGTACTGAGCATTGAAGAGCTTGTTTGGGAGGATGAGGCCCAGCCTGCCCTCGGCGTTGAGCAGCCCCAGGCCTCGTTCGACAAACAGGACATAGATGTCGAAGTTGCCCTTGCTGCCCGCGTGATAGCGCTGCTTGAGGTAGTCCACCTGTCCGGCGTGGAACTCGCGGAGGGCCTGAATACGGATGTACGGCGGATTGCCGATGACCGCATCGAACCCGGGGTTCTGGCCAGTGAACACGTGGGGGAACTCGGCGTGCCAGTCGAAGGGGTTGATGCGGTAGCGTTCCTCTTCGGTGAGGAGGTTGTAGTCCTTGCCTTCGAAGAAGTCAGGGCCGATGAGGGAGTTGCCGCACTTGATGTTGTCGGCTAGATCTGGCAGCGCGCGCTCTTGGAACAGGCGCAGTTGGTTGGACAGCGTTTCGTCGGTTTCCCCCTCCAGCACCTTGAGAAGGAGGGACAGCTTGGTGACCTCCACCGCCTGGGGGTCGATGTCCACGCCGTAGATGTGGGCGAGGAGGATGCGCTTGCGCTCGGCGGTGGTCAGGCGCCACTCCCCGCCCGAGCCGCGGTACAGGCGCGGGTTGCGGCCCTTGGCGTGGGTTTCCGGGCCGTGTTCGATGTACCGGTCGCGGTACCAGTCGAGGAGGTATTGGTAGGCCCCGAGGAGGAACGAGCCGGAGCCGCAGGCCGGGTCGAGGACGCGGATCGGCTGGCGGGTCTTGGCCGGGCGCCAGTTCTTGGTGAGGCCGCCGACTTCCTGGGGGGTCTTGCCCTCGAGGAGCACCCCCACGGTGTGCTCGACGATGTAGTCGACGATGTAGGTCGGGGTGTAGTAGACGCCGCCTGCTTTGCGGACCTCGGGCTTTTCTTCCACCTTGGCCCGGTGGCCTGCGGTGAGGCGGATGA
>PUMC01000111.1 GCA_003552425.1 Candidatus Acetothermia bacterium
ACACATACGCGCCCAGCGGTCCGTTCAGCGACCCCTCGATTCGGTTGACGACGCCGGCCTGGATGTGCCCCAGGAGCGGTTCATGGCACGGGAACAAGGCCGTGGGCAAGAGCCGGAGCTCTCCGATGCCCATATGGGCGCAGGCGTCCACCACCTGCCCGACGAGGAGGTCTCCGTTGCGAAAGGCGTGGTGGAAGGAGAGTGTCATTCCGTTCCTCACCCCGGCGTTTCGCAGGGCTTCGCCGAGGCTTGGGGTCAGCTTATCCACCCCGGGGCGGAGGGTTCTGCGGGGTCCGCCCGCGCGGTGACCGTCGGGCACTGTGCCGAACGCACCCTGATAGGTCCGCAGCGGCTCCCCGGCCAGCGTCTCCGGAACATCCCTTCCCACGGCGTTAATCGGCATGTGCCACCTCCAACCCGAGTTCCCTGGCGATGGCCAACACCCGTTCGGCGCGCAGGAGCACAGGACGGTCGACCATCCGCCCCTGGAAGCTCACCGCCCCGGCGCCCCGTGCCTCGGCCTCCTGGGATGCTGCGATCACGCCCTGTGCCCAGGCGAGTTCCTCGTCGGTGGGGGCCAGTGCGCGGTGAACGGTCGCGATCTGCATGGGGTGGATCACCCCTTTGCCGTCAAAGCCAAGCGCGCGGGCTCGCTGGGCTTCCTCGTACAGTGCTTCCGCATCGTCCACGTGGGACAGCACCGAGTCGGAGGCTTGCACGCCTGCTGCTTTCGCGGCCGCCACCAGGTGTGACCGTGCCCAGGAGAGCGTTTCCCAGTCGCGGGCGCACCCCACCTCCCGCGTGTAGTCCTCGGCGCCGAAGGCCAGACACACGACGCGCTCAGAGGCTTGTGCGATGTCGGTCGCCGCCAACACGCCCTTGGGGGACTCCACGATGGGCATGATCCATGTTCGCCAAGGAAGACCGTAGCGACCCTCGAGTTCGTACAGGATCCCCGCCAGTTCCGTCACCCGTACGGCTGACTCGGCCTTGGGAAGGCAGATACCGTGAGGGTGACCGCCCAACACCACACGCAGGTCCTCCCGGCCGCCTCGCTCCAAGGGGTTGATCCGCACCCAGAGCTCGGTGCTCCCGAACGTCATTGCCGCCAGCGTTCGGCGTACGAGGAACCGCGCCGCGTCCTTCTCAGCGGGTGCGACAGCATCCTCGAGGTCGAACAGGAGGCAGTCGGGGCTGAACGCGTCGGCGAACGCCAGGGTGCGGGCGTTGTTACCCGGTACGTAGAGGCGTGTGCGCCGCAGGCGGTCCCGCGCTGTGGCCTTCCGCCCCTGCACGACGGCGAGGGGTTGGTGGAACGCCTCCCCTCCGCCCGTGGCTCGGTACAACGCCCCCTCCACACGGGCGGCGATCACGTGATCGTACGCCCCCTGCTCGTTGACCTCCGCTTCCACGTCCGTCATCCCCAGCCGGCCGACAGCCTCCGTTGCCACCTCGACGATCCTGTCCTCGTACATCGGGCCGGACTTGGAGCGGACGCGAATGTGGGTGCCGGTTCCGGGTCGAACCCGAACCCGGGCATCGGACCGTTCCTCGCTTCCGCAGCTTGCTTCCCGCTCCACAGGCAAGGTATCGCCCCCTCTAGCCCATCAGTCTTGCCAGCACGCCTTTCTGCGCATGCAGGCGGTTCTCCGCTTGCTCGAAGATCGCGGAGGCCGGATCCCGTGACGCTTCGTAGGTGATCTCCTCATCGTAGTGCGCCGGCAGGCAGTGGAGCACCATGCACCCTGGGGCGGCGTGTTCGATCAGGGCCTTGTCCAGCGTGAACCCCTGGAAGGCGTGGGCTCGCTGTGTGGCTTCGGCTTCCTGTCCCATGCTGGCCCACACGTCCGTGTAGAGGATGTCCACCCCGCGGGCTGCCTCTCGGGGGTCGTGGAATATGTCCACTTGGGCCCCGAGCTTGCGGGCCTCCGCAACAATCTGTGCGTTTGGTTCGTGCCCTTCCGGACAGGCGATGCGGAACGAGAGGCCTAGCTTCGCGCAGGCCATGATCAGTGAATGGGCGACGTTGTTGCCGTCACCGAGGAAGGTCAGCGTCAATCCTTCCACAGCACGCTTTCGTTCCCAGATGGTGAGCATGTCGCCCAGCGCCTGGCAGGGGTGGTACAGGTCCGAGAGGCCGTTGATCACAGGTACGGTGGCGTGCTTGGCCAGTTCCTCGATCACGTCGTGGCCGAACACGCGAGCCATGATCCCGTCCACATAGCCCGACAGGACGATGGCAATATCTTCGGTGGTCTCCCTTTGCCCCAGCTTGATCTCGTCGGGCCCCAAGTACAGCGCCTGCCCCCCGAGCTGGTTCATCCCCACCTCAAAGGAGACCCGCGTGCGCAGGGAAGGTTTCTGGAACACCATGGCCAGTGTCTTCCCTGTCATCACCTGCTGGTGTGAGATCCCTCCGCGCAGCTCGCGCTTGAGATGCGCGGCAAGCTCCAGCGTCTCCCAGATCTCCTGTGTGCTCCAATCCGCGAGCGTCGCTAGATGCCGTTGCACGTATACACCTCCTCCAAGGTTGTTGCCCGTGCCTTGCCACGGGTCAAGCTCAGGCGGCGGTGACTTCCTCCAGTATATGGATGTCGCGGCCTTCCAGTGCCTGCGTGAACGTGTCGTAAAGCGGTCCGTGGATCGCGTCTTCGGGGGCGATGATCCCCGGGCTCCGGATGTCCCCTCGCCCGACGAGCCACGCGCCCACAGCTGTGGCAAAGCCCGTCACCCGTGCCATCGACGAGATACCGGTCTTCCGGTCCGCCTTATCCCACATGTAGTAGTCGATGCGCGTGGGTTTACCGTCCAACGTCCCCAGCGCTGAGTTCCACATCACGCACACGTCTGTGTCCCCCGGCTCCGGAAGGAGGCGCGGTTGCAGGACGTGGAGCAGAAGTTCTCGCGGGACGACTTGGGTGCCGTCGATTTCCACGGGGTCAAGATCGAGGAGCCCGCACTCTTTGAGGACATCGATGCCATCGTAGTGGCCGGGCCAGCGGATTGTCTTCTCGGTGAAGTCCTTGAGTTCCGGCCGCGTGTAGATGAACGAGGGCATGCCCGGGGTGATCGCGCATTCCAAGGCGTGGTCCACGCCGAAGCGCTGGAACCGGAACTGTTCCCTTCCCGTGAGCGCCGGTACTTCCGCCACACCACCGTCTTGAAGGATCTGAACGGGAATCATGTACTCCCGGAGCACGTGGTCGAACGCCCAGGTGACCATGTACCGCAGCGGACGGCGTTGTGCCGCCTCCCACTCCGGCACGCCGCCCACGCGGGCCACAGCCGATTCCGTGTGGTCCAACGTGCGCAGGGCCCGGCCCAGGGTGACGTTGCTCAGGCCCGGTGCGAAGCCCATGCCGTCGAGGAACGTGACCCCCGCCGCCACAGCTTGCTCATGGAGCCACTCTCCGTACTCGTCCGGTGCTACCCCGTCGGGGAGCTCCAACCCTTCGGTTTCGTAAGGATCAGGCCGGCGGTGGTACTCCTCGAGCATATCGACGATGTCGAGCCCCGCTTCGATCGCGGTCCGGACCGCCCGATAGCTCGACCAGCGGTCGGGCAGAGCGATCACCCCCACGTCGTACTCGGCCATGAGTTCCTTGAGTTCGGGGGCGCCCACATCGGAGCGATGCGTGCGCACTCTGTCCTCGTCCCCGACGAAGCGACGCGCCTCCTCCAGCGCCCTGGGCCGTCGGCCCACGAGGCCGACGCACTCCACATCGTCCCTCCGGATGAGATCCCAAGCGACCGCCAAGCCGATTTTCCCCGTTCCACCCAAGACCAGCGCCTTCACCGTTCGCCCTCCTGTTCGTCCAAGAGCCGCCCGAGAGCGGCTCCTGCTGGTATGATCCCGGTGTTCTGATCCACCGGGGCCGACGCGTACGGAAAATAGGTGTGAATGCGGCTCCATGTTAGCCGTGGCTCGCATCGGGGACAACGTGTTTGGGTGATCGTTGCGCTTGGGTACAATGGCCGATCATGGATAAGGTCGTGGCGAGGTTTGCACCAAGCCCCACGGGTTATCTGCACGTCGGGGGAGCACGTACGGGCTTGTTCAACTGGCTCTTTGCCCGCCATCACGGTGGCACGTTCGTGCTCAGGATCGAGGATACGGATCGGACACGCTCCACCAAAGAGGCCATCCAGCAGATCATCGACTCGCTGACGTGGCTTGATCTTGATTGGGACCGGTTTGCACGTCAGACCGACCACCTAGAGAGGCACGTGGAAGCTGCCCATCAGCTGCTCGACCAGGGCGATGCCTATCGGGATGAGGGCGCTGTGTGGTTCCGCGTTCCCACCGAGGGTGTCACCACCGTGCACGACGAGCTCCTTGGGGCGGTGGCGTTCCAGAACCGCGAACTCAAGGACATGGTGATCCTGCGGTCGGACGGGACACCCACCTACAATTTTGCCTGCGTCATCGACGATGCCGACATGGGGATCACGCACGTCATCCGCGGCGACGAACACCTCAACAACACCCCCAAACAGCTGCTCATGTACCGTGCGCTGGGGCTGCCCCTTCCTAAGTTCGCGCATATTCCGTTGATCCTGGGACCGGACAAGACGAAGCTCTCCAAGCGCCATGGTGCGGTGTCGGTGTTGGAGTACCAGCGGCGAGGGTTCGTCCCCGAAGCGCTCGTCAACTTCCTGGCGCGGCTTGGCTGGGCGTACGGGGATCAGGAGGTGTTCACCCGGCAAGAGCTCATCGACCTGTTCGATCTGCCTGGGGTGGGCAAGTCAGCGGCCGTGTTCGACGAGTCGAAGCTCCTGTGGCTCAATCACGAGTGGCTCAACCGTTACGACCTTCACCGGCTGGCCCAGCTGCTGGAAGGGTACATCGTGCGTGAGGGGGTGGCCACGAACGAGGAAGTCCAAGCGCTGGGTCAAGATCGGCTGGCCGCTGCCTCGGCGAAGCTTCGAGAGCGCGGTCGCACGCTCGTGCACATGGCGCAGATGGCGCATTACCTCTTTCCACGAGAAGTGCCCGTGCCGGAGGAGGATCGGCACCACTTCACCCCCGAGGTCTGCCAGGCACTCCAGCGTGTGGCCGATGCGATAGAAGCCGCGCCCGACCCCTCCCCCGCGGGATTGGAGGCGGCTGTGCGTGGTGTCCTCGAGGAGCTCTCCCTCCCCCTGAAAGCGCTGGCCCAACCGATCCGCCTGCTTGTCACCGGTACCCGCGTGGGCCCGGGGTTGTTCGACGTCCTGCACCTTGCGGGCCCGACGAACGTCGCCCAACGGTTGCGTAACGCATCCAAGTGGTGTGAGGGGGTGGAGGACGCAGCATGAGGTGGGCGATGTTCGCTCTGGCCTTCACGGTGATTCTGGCGGGGTTCGCCGCGCTTGGTGGCGTTCTCGAAGCGCAGTTGGAGCCGGTGGCGGCCGAGGAGCTGGGCGGCTGGGCGCAGGTGTCGGTACCGTTCCGGTTGCACCCCATCACGCCGCGAGGTGCGCGCTACCATGGTCCCCCATTGGCCAGCGAACTGTGGGGGACGGTGCCCCTGGGCGAGCGCTCCTACGTGCTTCTCCTTGGTGTTCACTACGACGGCACCGTGGACCTGTGGGTCGACGAGGCGGGGCTGATGGAAGAGGGTGAAGCGCTCGCCAAGGAGCACGGCGACGACCATGTCCGGTGGGACATCGAGCTGTCCGCGCTTCCCCCTGACGGGGAGCCGTTCGCCTATCCGATGAGGGTTGTGTGGCCCGAGGGCCGGGGGTACGTGTTTCTGCAAGGCGGGGCGCCGCGCCGCGGGGTGCTGGAGCTGGATGGGCAGGAGTACACGCTTGTGCTGCTCGATGCGGCGCTCGACGGTGTGTTCGGCAGCGACGAGGACATCTACGGCGTCGACTGGACACAAGACGGAACGCTGCACGCAGCCCGCGGAGAACACGAGCGCTTCGCCATGGACGAAGTGCTCACCCTGGGGGAGCAGAGCTTCATCGTGGAGGAAGTTGCGCCTGACGGCAGCTGGATGCGGTGGACCTCGGTTTCCTATCAACCGCCCAAGGTGCCGCTTGTGGAGGGCTTTCCTGCACCGGACTTCTCCTTCCGCTGTTTCCAGGATGATGCGGAGCGATCGCTGGCCGACTACCGAGGTAAGGCAGTGCTGCTTGACTTCTGGGCCACATGGTGCCCTCCGTGCATGGAACTGCGGCCGAAGATGGTGGAACTCTACGATACCTTTTCCGATGCGGGTCTCCAGATCATCGGCATCAGCCTGGACACGGATGAGGATGCGCTTCGCCGGGCGCTTGGAAACTACGGGATCGTCTGGCCGCAGGTCTACGACGGTGGGGGCTGGGACGCAGCTGTGGCTGAACTGTACCGTGTGTACGCCGCGCCCCATGCGGTGCTCGTCGATGCCGAAGGGACGATCCGCGCGGTGAACCCCGACACACATGCGCTGCCGGGGTTGATCGAGGATCTGATCGGGCCGGTGGACCCCGACACACCGCACGACGATGCGCGGGAGCTGTTGCCTCCCGAGGACGACCCGGAGCCCCCCCCGGTTGAGGAGCCGCCCCAACCGGAACCGGAACCATTGCCGGATGCCGCGCCCCCGGGCCTGGGCC
>PUMC01000003.1 GCA_003552425.1 Candidatus Acetothermia bacterium
CGGCAAAGAGGGCGGCGGGGGTCCAACGACGGGGCCAATAAGCCTTACCGTACTCACCTGTGTATTGAATATCAGGCCCAGGCCCGACGACTTCATAAAGAGGACGAGGAGACGCCCTCCCATACATCTTGGCGATGTCCTCGTCGTAAGACGGAGGTCGTGTCATTGTCTTGCTCCTTTGATCTGTGACATGAATCCACCCTTACCGCTGACTCCAGACTTCTTCTCATAGCTCCGGAAGGCTCCATACCCAAGATAACCTGAGCCGAACAACCACCAGAGTTCCGAGGGGATAGCCTCGAAGCCAGCAGCCACGTTGCCGAAGAAGAGTTCCATCTTGTCAGGGAAGAACACCCCAACGATGGGAGCCACCAGGACCAGTGAGAGGATCACAAGGTAGAAGACATACATGAATGCAGGGCGGGCTCGGGACGTCCAGGGATCTTCACTGTTGGCTTCAGCAGTGATTGCCTCATACCGCTGGGACATCTTGGCGAGTTCGCCCTGTTGCTCCAAAGCCTCTAACTCTCGCTTGGCTTTAGCTTTATCTTGGGGGTCTGGGAAAAGCCGGTCGATCAGTGTCGAGCCGACATCAAACAGACCCCCAGCGAGGATACCGCTGAGAGCCATATAGCCTCCTTAGAATACGTTGGAACGGGACAGCTTCTGCTCGACTTCCTTACGGTAAGCCGGGTCAGCATGATAGCGAGAGTCAGACATCGCTTCGGTCAGTTGGGCTACTGACTCATAGCGATCACCCACGCCGCTGCCATTACCGCCGCCTAGAAGGTTGGGTTCACTGGGACGGGCACGGCTGTATTCATAGGCCAGCGCCTTGACAGCTTCCTGCATTCGACCTGCATCGCCAGAATCGACGGCAGCGTTGTACTGCTCGATCTGCTTCGGGTCCAGGTTGGAGGCTGCCCACTCGGAGATCTTGGAGAACTCCTGCTCGCCACCGACAGCTTCCAGGGCTTTCTCCTGGTGCTGACTGGCACGAGCCTCCTGGCCTTCGATGTATTCCTGGACAACCTGACGAGGGATGCCAGCTTTCTCCAGGGCTTCGTAGGACTCATCAGTCAGGCCGCCCTCTTCGAAATACTGCTTCGAGAGGGATTCCATATCGACACCCTCGGCAGCTTCAACAGCCTCCTCTGCTGCCTGTGCGCGTTCCTCTTCGCCTTCGGGAAGGGCATCTGTGCTGCCATCCTGCTCACCCTCGGGAGCCTCCTGTGAGCCCCCTGAGAGCTTTGCTTCGAGGCTACGGTACGCTTCGATCAGGTCTTCCTGAGACTCGAACTTACCGAGGATCTTCTCGTTGCCTGTATCGGCGGTAGTGGTGTCAGTTCCTGCAGCACGTTCCTGGGCCTCATCATAGGCACGGACCATGCTTTCGTTGTGACCTTCAGGGGCTTCAGTGTGGTCGCCGTTGGTGGCTGCACCAGTATTGACGGAAGTGGTACTCATGGTTGTAGTTGCCTCTCTGTTCTCTGGTGGTTAACCGACGACGGTGAAGCCGCTCGCAGTCTTACGGGCAGTCTTACCGTTCTTGGGGGTGGGAGTCTGCGGGACTTCCTTCGGACCAGCTTTGGAAGCGCGGTTGGATTTCTCACGCTTCACCGGTTCGGTGGTGGGGGCTTGATCTTCACTCATTACTGGGGGCTCCTTTCTCTGCGATTCGTCCAGCGGACTGGATACCTTGTTCGGTGGCTTGCTGCTGCATCTGCTGCTGCTGCATCTGCTGCTGGGCCTGGGCCTGTTCCTGCTGGACCTGGGCCTCTGGCTTGACGAGACCATTCGTATCGATGCCAAGGGCTGTACCTCGGCGGGTGATGTAGTCAGAGAAGTTGATGTACTGAGCCAGCACCTCGGGAGGCACAGCATCCATCATTCCCTTGAGGAACATGTCGAGCTTCTCCAGGTCATGACCACGCCCCAGTGCTTCCACACCAGTAGTGATTGACGGAGAGACAGTGCCCTCGGGGAGCTGCGGGATCTTCCCTTTGTTCTCCAGGACGTACATCAGACGCTTGACCAGCGGGAGCTGGAACTCCTGACTCAAGATCGAGTAGACACCGCCCAGGGCAGCCTCTAGCTCATTCGCCATGTAGCGAATCTCTTCGGCAGTGACACGCTCGGCATCACGTTGGATCGCTGAGTTCAGCAGGAAGGCGAACGATAGACGCTCTTGGATTGACCCAATAGTCTGATAGGCAATCTGGAAATCCGCTTGCTTCTCCATCTGAAGAACGGATACATCAGCAGCCGAGCCATTCCGGATAGCTCCGTTGGGTGCCTTGGCGAGAGTCCTCGCTTCGGTAGTCCCATTGGGATTCACCAGGAACAACACACGGGCTGCAGCAGCGGACCCTTCGACGATAGCCTTAGTCAGCTTCTCCAGGGAATGCATGTCACCATAGAACTCTTCGACATATCCTCGGCCATAATCCTCACCGTCAATCTGGGTGAAGCGCAGAGGAATCCAGGGGGACTTCTCCAAAGGGTACTTACCTTCGGAACCAGGGATGACCATGTCGTGGATCTCCTGGTACACCCGCCAGTGGTCGCCCATGTGAGTGACTCGGGTATAGAGGTCCACCTTCTCCTTCTGCTGTGCCCGGTCAGGGGCATTGATCTCGATAGCTTGCTTGATCTCGTCAGGCAGCGTGACGTAGCTCATCGACTCCTGCACCACCAGCTCCAGCGCATTCCCTGAGGGATCACGTTGGACAACATACTGGTCCAGCTTGAAGACCTTGGCTCCACCCCCAGGCTTGACGAACAGCAGGGCATTACCTGCGACGATCAGTTGCTTGAGGGTTTCCCCTACCGATACACGAATGGCAGAGGTCTCGATCTCTCCCATCACTTCCCGCTCGATCTTCCCGAGAGCCTTTTCGAGTTCTGCAGTAGCTTCGGTAGCTTCGGCAGCCTCTCGGATCTCAGGGTCATCGACACGTAGTCGGAAGAAGGGAGCATTGGGAGGCATCAGAGCCATGAGTAGCTTGGACGACAGGTTGTTGACGCCTCGGGCACCCAGACTCTGATACGGGGTCTTGAACTTGGTGGTGGCCCCATGCCCATCTTCAGGCATGAGACTGGGGATAGTCAGTTGAGCAGCGTCCCGCGCCCGACTGAGGTAGGGCTGCCGGTCAGTTTCGAGACGACTGTACAGCCCCTTCGCGGTAGTCGCGGGGGTTTGTGACATGCATTACTCCATTATTATCGCGGGACGTTGAGGCCAGCTTGACCGCCGCCTTGGACGTCGATCTTCAGCTTGTTGCCCTTGCGATCATTATTAGGACCACCTTTGAGACGACCACCAGAAGAGTCACCAGCTAGACTGATACGGAGTTTGTTCCGACCCTCTCGCTTGGTCTTCAGTCCACGTTGTTTCTGAGCGTCATCGTCACCCGACCGTTTATCGAGGGCTTGCATCCGTGAGCCTTGGATAGTGTCGGTGACAGTCTTGACCTGATCAGGAAGCGTCTCTGTGATATCCAGGCGGGAGCTATAAACACCCGAACCCCATCGCTTATCAACACCCACTACTTTCGCTGAGTGTCCGTCCTTGGTTTTCCAGTCCCCGCCGTGTGTAGCACCTACAGGAAGGGTGCCATTCTTACCCTGGTTGGTAGCACTGACGCCGCTATATGGGTTGTTGTTATCCCAAGTCCCTTCACGGAAGGTCTGTTGTCCATCTTTGTTCCGACCCAGACTGCCATAGAGGGAATAACTGCGTTCGCCACCAGGAGTGCTGACTTGGCGCTGGACGTGGCGAGTTGTATCTACCGTCTTACGGTTGTTCGCATTCCGCGAGTCTCTAGCTGCCATTATCGATTACCTCCTGACCCAGGGAGATTCACGCCCCGGCTCTGCTTGGTAGGAATACGGAGAGAGCTGCGATCCTTCCGCTTCTTCTTCCCATCGTTCCCGGTCGGATTCTCGGGGGAGCCTTGTTTCTCAGAGGCACCTCCTTGAGGACCAGGAGCAGGGGGAGCAGGAGGCGGCGGCGGCTTGGGTGGGTCCGGAACACTCATGTCCGGCATATCAGGCATTGAGGGTGCGCTCATGCACATGGTTAATCATCCTCCTCAGGATTGTCAGTTTCAGGACTCATGATGTTCCTGGATTGAAGTTCCAACTGTTTCCTGAGGAACCGGATTACTTCCACCTGCCCAACCTTGATCCAGACTTCACGGTCGGTATCTTTCTTGGATGGACACTGATCTGGAAACCTACTCTCCAGTTCCTCAAGGAGGGCGTCGGGGATTCTTTCTGATAAGCTCAAAGTTCCTCCTAATGAGTATCTAATAGATAACCTATAGAGGGGATTACATCCCCAGCCCTCCTTAGGTGAGGGAGAATAGGTTAGGTGATTTCACAGCCACCATCGCCACAGGCAACTTCACCGGCAAGATCAGTGTTATCGACAGCTTCATGAACCTTGGTCAGGTCCACACTCGACAGAGATTTCTCCAGGCGATTGAACTCTTCCTCGGAGATATCTTCGAAGGGAGCTTGTTCATATGAACCACCCATGTAAGGAAGAACAGCAATGCCGTTATACTCATGACGTTTCTCCCACATCCAGGTGCCAACATAGAGCCACTCATGATCCTTCACCGAGATGGTGCAGGAGACGTTATGAGCGTTCTTCCCATTACGGTGACCAGGACGGACCCACTCACGGTTGAACCGGGAGACTCGGTCGAGCAGATCGAAGGGGGATTCAGTACGGATGATGGAACCTTCCGGAGCCTTCTGGGGTACCGAGATGACAGCCATGGTATCCGGACGGAAGCTCTCGTCTTCAACTAGCTCAGGGTGGTTCTGAACGAGGTACGGATAGATCGGCTCATTCTTACCGATACGCATCCGGCGGATGTAGTGGTCGTTGTGCCACGCATGGATTCCCGAAGATGATCCAAGCACAAGAGAGCTAGTCCCGCTCGGCTTGACCGTGGTAGTACGAGCAGCACGGTTGATGCCGATGAGCTTGGCGACACGGGCGTTCTCCTTCTTGACTTCCTCAGCAGCTTCTTCCAGATCCAGATCGAGGACAGAACCAGACGCAATGCCGGTCATGCCGACACCAATCAGAGCATCCTCTTCGGTGGTCGCTTTCCACAGCGGGTTCAGGTAGTGGAAGTCTGTGTAGCCAGCCTGGAGAGTACCGATGAAGGCACCGGCTCGGGCTCGCTCATTGAGGGCTTCCTGTCCTTCGATGTCAGTCGCATTGATCTCGGTCAGGTTGCAGAACTGATAGGGCTTGAGGGCGATCTCGCAACAGGGATTGGTTCCCCAGTCGACATCATTGGTCCAGTAAACCCCAGGCTCACCGGCACCAGAGTCCTCGACGTACTGCCAGAGTTCCTTGAATTCTGCCTCGGTGATCTCGCCACGCGGAAGGATCGCTGAGTTATTCGCTCGGCCACGCTGGGGATTGTCGATGTACCACTCGCCAGTCTTACAGGTCAGCATGTCCTCATCGTCACGGTCGAACAGGCAGATCAGGGCAGCACGACGGATACCACCAGCCAGTACAGCGTCAGCGATGAGACACTGGATATCGTGGACCTCGATGGGCTTGAGCTTGGTGCCCTTGCCACGCGAACGCAGAGCCTTCTGGAGGACAGCCTCGACATTGTCCAGACACTCGATCAGCGGGCCTGGGCCGGGAGCCTTACCGCCGGAGGTGATCAGCTCGGCACCCTTGGGACGGATGTCAGAGAAGTCGAACCGGGGACGCGGCTTACCATCGAAGTAGGACTCGACCAATACCTTGACGGCATCTGCCCAGCCTTCAATGGAGTCACCCACCAGGAACCTACGCTCACACCAGTCGGTGCCACTCAGGGGCGGCAGTTGGTCCACGTGACGGCGTTGGACTGAGTACCCCATACCAGTGCCCCCAAGCAGGAGGAACATCGTCTCAGCGAAGATGCTGGGCTTCTCGGTAGGGGCATAGGCACAGTTGAAGATACGGCTGGGTGCCTTGAAGATCGGAGTACCACCGAATTGCATGGAACGCATCGAAGGGAGAACCTTCTTGGTCCGCACGAAGTTGTAGTAGACGGTGGTGATCTCATCGGCGAGCTTCGGGTACTGCTTGATGTGCATGAAGAGGTTGCGAGTGGTGATCTCCTCGAAGGTCTCCCGGCGTTCCTCTTCATGATTGTGCTTGGCGTACTTCGAGAATACGGTGATATCAGATAGGATCTGGGTTGACTTGTGCATGACGCTCCTTAGTTGTCCTTGACGAACTGACCATCGATGGTCTTGCCCGTCCGTTTGCTGATCTTGTCATATGCCTGTTGGAGGCAGCCAGAGAGGGACAGTCCGTGGTAGTGGGCCTGGATCACCAGCGTCACCAGGACGTCACCCAGCTCGCCCTTGATGGCTTCACGATTGCCACCCTTCTCGGCGTAGTGGTGGTAGACCGCCTCGGTCAGCTCCGCGACTTCTTCATGGA
>PUMC01000091.1 GCA_003552425.1 Candidatus Acetothermia bacterium
AAGACGACGTGCTCGGCAACTGATAGGTCCTCTGCCAACGCCTGCAGCCGGTCCTGGTCTTCGCCTTCCCCGACGACCGCATACTTGAGCCTCGGGAACGCGCGGACCAGTTCGGGAAGGGATGAGAGCACGGTGTCGATGCCCTTCTCGGGGACGAGCCGAGCCACCGTGAGGAGCACGGGATCCGCTCTGGTTAACATGTTCTTGGCCTCGGCCGTGTGGCTGGCAGAACTGGAGGAGAACCTCTGGAGGTCGACGCCGTTGTATACCACCGTGGCCCGTTCTGCCAGCTGAGGCAGGGCGCTGAGGAGCTTCTGCCGTGTGTGTTGGCTCACGCAGACCACGGCGCTTGCGCGGAGGTACAGTCGGCGTAGGAGTCTGCGGCGGCCGCGCCGGAGCCATGAACCTCCGGTGCACGTGAGTTTGCCGGCGATCTCGTCCGAGTGGACCCCCACGGCGTAGGGCAGCGACGAAGGGACTGCGAGCAGCGCCAGGGCAGCCGCGTTCTGTCCTGCAGTGTCGGCGAGGAACAGCGCCCTAGGGCGAAAGCAGGTCAGCTGCCACAGCAAGTGAAGCATGCCCACGACGTACCCAAAGGGCCCCCCGGGAAGCCTCATGCAACGGAGGGCGAAGGGTTTGCTTCGGGTGTCTTCCGAGGTGTAATGCTGACGGCTGACCGGTGCGAGGACGCGGACAGCATGCCCCAGGTCGGCCAGGCCCTGGGCCAGGGTTGCCGCGTAGACCGCAGTCCCTCCGCCCAAGGGCGGGAACCTGTAGGTGAAGATGAGGAGCTTCATGCGCGGCCCCTGTGGGGTGTCTGTGGTGCTGTGCCGGCGGTGCGCACGGTCAACCTCGACCTCGGCCCAACAGACGGAGGTGCAGGTGCGCCAAGAGGGGATGGCTCCAGCCGGGAAGCCGCCAGCGGCCCAAGAGGAAGTACTGCCAAGCTCTTCCGTCCACGGCCGCGAGCCATTCGCCTCCCTCCAGCCTGTGGAGGTCGATGTGGTGCATGCCGAGGGCGTTCCAGCCGCGCCCGCTTCCCTCGAGCAGGGCCTGGGTGTGAAGTTGTTCTGCGTAGTCGTCCTGGGTCAAGGCGGTGATCTCCAGCGCGTGCACGCGGGCGCCGTAGTGGGGCAGGCGGTCCTGGGCGAAGCGGTACAACCGTCCCTGGTCGAGGAGGATGCGCCCTGCAGGCCTGCCCACCCTCGGGTTGGCCGAGACGACGGGGCTTCGGGGATGCTCGGTCCAGCTTCCCTCGAGCTCGGCCGCATGGTAGAGGACCAGCGAGCACGGAGGGTCGATGTCCTCGGCAAGGAGCCACCACAGCCCCGCGTGCCGAAACAGCGAGGCGTCGGCCAGGGGCCTGCGGATCAAGGACGCGCAATGTCGCCAGCTCCGAGGGAAGTGTTCTGCCTTGTACAGGCGTACCTCGCCGGCCTCGCGGGATTCGGGCACCATGTAGTGGCGATCCTGACAGGTGAACAGATAGGGGTAGCTGAGGTGGAAGGGCTCCTCGAGGACGATCCCCTCGTAGGTCCAGCGCACGGTATCCGGGTTTGTGGCAAGGCCGATCACGCCTTTGGGCTTTCCCTCGTCCAGCAGGATTTCGAAGAACATGTGCCACCGGCCTTCATGGAACGCAAGGAACGGATCGGCCACGTAGCGGGCCCTGCGGTCGGTGATGTCCGACGTCGTGAGTACAGGAACGGGGCCGCAGTCGTGGAGGGAGAGCGGAGACTCCCCGCGGCACACTCCGATAGACCACAGGGATCCTCCCCTAAGGAGCCTGCGGGCGAGCCGGTGTATGGGCTTCATCTTCCCTGGCGAAGCCGCTCTATGTAGAAGACAGGATCCGCATACAGTTTACGTTTGGCTTCCGCGAGCGCCCCTGGCGGGACGCGCTTGCGAAGCACAGGGTTCCTGAGCGGCCGCAGGAGGGGTCGTACGAACTCGGGCAGGCGCGGAAACACCGCGATCTGAAGCCACGTTTGCACCTTACGCAGTCCAGGCAGGTTTCGATTTCTGCTGGTCGGGTTCCGCGCCGCCGCGCCAAGGTGGAAGATCAGGTCTCCGTACACCCGACCCCAGCCGATGGCGGTGACCTTGGGGGCTCGCGGCGTGCAGAGGGTGCCACTGCAGCCCTTCCGTGTACAGCCTAAGCCCGTAGCCCACGCCGGAGTCCGCGCAGTGCGGCTCACGCAGCGCATAGCGGCGGTAGGCCCGCGAGCTGCGCTCGTCTTCGCTGAGCATGAGGCGGGGTTGGTGGTGAAGGTGGAAGTCCTGTGTGAAGAGCATCCCTGCTGTGCACGGTCGGCGGTTGGCCTTGGGGTTCTCTACGATCGCCGCCAGGGGGGAGGCAGCAGTGAGGCGGGCTGCGAGCTTCCGCTCCCAACCCTGGACGATTGGAAAGGAATCGACGTGGAGGATGGCGATGTGCGAGCAGTCCTCCTCGACGGCGGCGGAGATCAGGTGTTCGAGGTAGTAGGCGTGTTCCTTCGCGCCCCGCAGGTCGGTCGTAGGGATGTCGACGATCTGCACCTCCGGCCGGCCTTCCAGCACACGGCGGAACTGGGGGAGCAGCCGGTTGACCGAGGCGTAGATGGTGTAGAGGGAGGTGGTGTGCTCCTGGATGTAGCGGAGGTGGAGGTCCAGGAGGGGGCCGTCGGTTTCGTCGACCAAGTAGACAACGCAGATGCCGAGTTTGGGCTCTGTGAGGCGTGAGGGGTTAGGTGTGAGGTGTGAGCCGGGGGCACGCTCGTCGGTCGATGGCCTGTCCTTCGCCTGTGGGTTCATGGTCTTCCTCCGGTAGGGGGCGCCGTCAGATGCCGCTACCTGCTGACAAGGGAAGAGTACCAGACTGGTTTGCTTCAGCCAAGAGTTGTTTCCACTAGAGAAGCGCTCAGGGTAGAATGCCTCCCGAACCGTGGCGCAGACGGGAGCGATGTGGAGCGTCAGGCAGGCAGGATCGAAGGGGTGAAGGTACGGGAGCTCAGGCTGGTGCCTGATGAGCGGGGGTTCCTGATGGAGCTTCTGCGCAGGGACTGGCCGGAGTTCGAGGGCTTTGCCCAGAGCTACGTCACGGCGTGCTATCCTGGGGTGGTCAAGGCCTGGCACCGCCATCGGCGCCAGACGGATCGCTTCGCCTGTGTGTGGGGCATGGCCAAGGTGGTGCTCTGCGACCGACGGGAGGGAAGCTCTACTCGGGGGACGGTGAACGTGTTCCATATCGGTATGCTGAATCCGGTTCTTCTTGTCATACCCCCGCAGGTGTACCACGGGTTCACCGCCGAGGGCGGCCAGCCTGCGCTGATTGTGAACTTCCCCGACGAACTCTACGACTACGACCTGCCCGACGAGGAGCGGCTGCCCTTCGACGACCCTTCCATTCCCTACGACTGGAGCGTGGGCCATGGCTGAGCCTGGGCGTGAGGTTCGCACCGTGCTGGTGACGGGGGGTGCGGGGTTCATCGGGTGCAGCTTCGTCCGGTGGCTCCTGGCCCGCCGGCCGGACTGGCGGGTGGTGGTGTTGGACAAGCTGACCTACGCGGGGAGCCTGGACAACCTGGAGGACGTCCTGGACGACCCCCGGCTGGCCTTCCACCAAGGAGATGTGGCCGATCCCACAGCCGTAGCGTGGCTCCTTGCGGCCGAGCCTGTGGACATCGTGGTGCACATGGCTGCAGAGTCCCACGTGGACAGGAGCCTGCACGACTCCACGGTGTTCGTTCGCACCAACGTCGAGGGGACCCAGGTGTTGCTTGAGGCCGTGCGTAGGGCCTGGAGCACGGGGCCGGAGGGCCACGGGCGGCTGTTCGTGCAGCTCTCCACCGATGAGGTCTACGGCTCGATCGACTCGGGTAGCTGGACTGAAGAGGCGCCTCTGGCCCCGCGTAACCCGTACGCGGCGAGTAAGGCGGCCGCCGAGCTCCTGTGTCAGGCGTACGGTCGGTCGTTTGCGTTTCCGGTGGCCGTTGTGCGGAGTTCCAACGTGTACGGGCCGTACCAGTTCCCCGAGAAGCTGATCCCGCTTTCGATCCACCGGGCCCTGGCCGGCGAGTCGTTGCCGCTCTACGGGCGGGGGGACAACGTGCGCGACTGGCTCTATGTCGAGGACCTGTGCCGCGCGCTGGCAGCGGTGATCGCCCACGGCGAGCCGGGGCAGGTGTTCAACGTGGGCGGGGGCAACGAACAACCCAACCGGGAGATCATGGAGCGGGTGCGGCGACTGGTCGCCGAGCACACTGGAAAGGACCCGGTCCCGATCGAAAACGTTCCCGACCGGCCCGGACACGACTTCCGCTATGCCCTGGACTGCGCCAAGGCCAACCGGGAACTCGGTTGGACCCCCCAGCAGCCGTTTGACGAGGGCCTGGCCGAGACGGTGGTCTGGTACGTCGCCCGGCGTGCGTGGCTGGCCAGGGCGGCGGACCGGACCCGACCCAAACTTGAGGCCGTGGAGCGCATGAGGTGAACGGCGGCACGGGCGGGCGGGAGCTCGTTCGGGTGGGGCTTTCCGGAGCAGGGTTTATGGGGCGGGCGCTTCTTCACCAGTGCGCGATCACGCCTGGGGTCTGCTGTGTGGCCCTCGCCAACCGCACGGTCGAGCGGGCCGTGGCTGCGGCTCGTGATGAGAACCTTGGCTACCGGGTGGTCGAGGATGCCTCGGACCTCTCCCGCGCTGTGGAGGCGGGGGAGCTGGCGATCGTCCAGGACGTGCGGTGCCTGGCCGAGTGCGAACAGATCGATGTGATCCTCGAGGCGACGAGCAGCATCGCCCCGGCGGGCCTCGCGGCCCAGGCAGCCCTGGCGAGGGGCAAGCACGTGGTGATGATGAACGCCGAGGCCGACCTTGCCTTCGGTCCATACCTGCTGGCGGTCGCTCGGCGAGAGGGTGTTGTCTACACGAGCGCCGACGGCGACCAACACACCGTGCTCAAGCGCCTGGCCGACGAGCTCGTGCTCTCCCGCATGGAGGTCGCCCTTGCGGGGAACATCAAGGGCTTTTTGGACCGGTACGCCACATCCACCAGCATAGCCAGCGAAGCAGCCAAGCGGGGCCTGTCGCCACGGATGACCGCTGCGCTCACCGATGGGACCAAACTGAACGTGGAGATGGCCCTGCTGGCCAACGGCATGGGCCTGCGCACGGTCGTTCCCGGGATGTACGGGCCGCGGGCTGGGCGGGTGGAGGAAGCCCTGAGGCTCTTCGACCCCCGGGAGCTAGGCGTGGAGGACGGGGGTGTCGTGGACTACCTCCTCGGGGCTGAACCGGGTGGGGGCGTGTTCATCGTCGCTCGCTGCGAGGACGGCTTCCAGCGGGGCAAGCTCGCCTACTACAAGCTGGGACCGGGGCCGTACTACCTGTTTTGGCGCCACTTCCACCTCTGTCACATGGAGGCCCTGCGCTCGGTGCTCGAGGCCGCCCGCGAGAACAAGGCTGCGCTCCAGCCTGTGTACGGGCGGAGGACGGACGTCGTGGCCTACGCCAAGCGCGCGCTCACCGCCGGGGAGACGCTGGAGGGGGTCGGCGGGGAGACCTGTTACGGCCTGATCGAGAACGTCGGGGAGGTCGAAGCCTCGGGGCTTCCGATCGCGCTGGCCGAGGGGGTGGTGGCCCGCCGGGCGATTGCCCGGGACGAGCGGATCGCGCTCGGGGATGTGGCGTACGAGGAGAGCAGGGAGGAGTTCCGGATGTATGGTGAGTGCGTGAGCGCCTGAGGCTGTGGTCGCACTACTCCGGAGACGGCAGGAGCTGGTAGCCGGCGACCAGAAATCAGCTCGAAAGCGAAATGCTGGGCGGCCCCGATCAAGGGCTTGAACTGCGGGAAGAGACTAAGGAGCGGCTCAAGTGCTCTCTTGCACGTTCCCAGCAGAGCGTGCAACGCAGGACAGCTGCGGAGGTGGCGGAGAAAGCTGGCCTGAATGGGTGATGAGCTCGCTGCTCTCGACAAGACGGTTGGCCAGCGAATTCTGAAGAAACTGAAGTGGCTAGCCGAGAAATTCGCAGAACTCACTCCCGAGCCACTGCATGGCGAGCTGAAAGTGCCTCAGCTGATCGAAGCAGTCAAGCCATCACCGTCCATCTTGTGGTGCACCGTAAGGACATCTACAGGGCTTAGGTGATTCGGGTTGATTACAGCTGCACGCCCCACCTGGGATCGACGCCGCCGAAGATCTTCAGCATCCCATCTAGTCGCGCTAGCTCTTCGGGGGTAAGGCGGGTGACCGGGCAAGAGGTTACGGCCCTTGCGCAGGGTAGCCCTGACTCCTATGGATGATGAGCAAAACGGTCACCGCACGGTGTGCGTCATCTATCTTGTACACCACTCTCCAGTCGCCAACGCGATATCGGTGGTATCCTGTCAACGGGCCCTTTAACCTTTTGATGTTCGGGTGTTGGTATGGATCGTCGGCCAGGCGCAGAAAGCAGCGGTTCAGGCGACGAGCCAA
>PUMC01000026.1 GCA_003552425.1 Candidatus Acetothermia bacterium
ACCTCCTTTCTAGGGAGTAAGACCTTTCGAGCAGTACCCAGCCTTCCCGAACGACGGTCCCCCATCGCCACCTGTCCACGGTACGTTTGCGCGTCCCCGAGGGGACGCGTTTCTGTTTTTATGTTCCCCGAGGCCACCCTGTTGGCCGCCTTGCTTCCTTCGGAATGTGCACGCTCCCCGGTACGCTCACAAAGCCATGCAGACGACACGGGAGAAATGGTTGTTGCCGGGGATCGGGCCGTTGCTGGACCAGGGAGACCGGGAGGAGGTGCCCGCCAGGGAGACGATCTACTACCCGGGCACGCCGAGTGACGCCGTCTACTTCGTCGAGCAGGGAAATGTCAAGGTATCGTATTTGGATCCTTCGGGGAAGCGCCTCACCATGGCGCTGCGGGGACCAGGTGAGATGTTCGGGGAGATGGCACTTGTCGGTGAGCAGCGTCGACGCCATCAAGCCCTTGCAGTGGAAGAGGGTGTGATCGTGCGGGTGGAGCGTGGCGCGTGCATCGCTTGGCTGCGCAATCGCCCGGACGTACTGCTTCAGCTCCTGGAGCTCTTTGGCCTTTGGATCCGCGATCTTGAAGAGATCATCGAGGATCTTGCCTTCCGCGATATCCAGAGCCGCCTCTCACGGCAGCTCCTCCGGCTCTCCCATGAGTACGGGGTGAAGACCAAGGAAGGGATACTCATCAGTTTCCGTCTCACGCACAGAGATCTAGCGGAGATGATCGGATCGGCGCGTGAAAACACGACGATGACGCTGAACAGGTTCGAACGGGAGGGTATCCTCGACAAGCGGCGCTACCAGATCATCATCAAGGATGTGGAAGGTCTGAAGGATAAATGCCGCTCTTAGCATGACCGTGCGGTGATCCCCGGAGTCGCCCGCCCGCCGAGGGCGGGCGCGCTTGTTGTAGTGTCCAGTATTCCGTTCCTGCGTTGAGAATACGTCTTCATTCAGGTTACAATGCGCATTGTTGCTACCTTGAAGGAGGGCGATATGCAGGAGATACGTTGGCACGGACGTGGGGGGCAGGGAGCCAAGACCGTGTCCCAGATCCTTGCTCAGATCAACCTGAGGGAAGGCAAACACGTGCAGAGCTTTCCTGAGTATGGTCCCGAGCGTTCCGGGGCCCCGGTACGGGCCTACAACCGCATTGCGACGGAGGAGATCCTTGTCCACTCAGGTGTGTACACGCCAGACGTGGCGGTCGTCGTCGACGAGACGCTTCTGGAGACGGAGAACCCCGGGGACGGACTGAAGGCTGACGGTACGCTGATCGTGAACACGACGTGTTCACCGGAGGACGTGCGTCGGCGGACGGGCTTCGAGGGCACGGTCATCGCGCTCAACGCCAACAAGATCGCCGACGATGCGGGAACTGGATTCCCCAATATCCCCATGCTGGGAGCGGTGGCGGCCGTCCTTGGGTGCGAACTGCAGGTGGTGGAGGACGAAGTGCGGGAGACGATGGGAGCGAAGTTGTCCTCGGACATTCTGGAGAAGAACCTGGTGGCGCTGCGCGGGGGATACGATGCAGCGAAAGGGGTACACGTTGGCCGCTAAGCTTAAGAGCTGGAGGGAGCTTCCCATCGGCGGTGTGGTCCCCGGAGGAGCCACGCCTGAACTGAACAAGACCGGGAGCTGGCGCTCCCAGCGACCTGTGTGGGATGAGGAGAAGTGCATTCAGTGCCTGCAGTGCTGGATGCACTGTCCCGACGATTCGATCGGTATCAAAGACCAGAAGATGACAGGTATGGACTTCGACCATTGCAAGGGTTGCGGGGTTTGTGCCGGCATCTGTCCGGTGGACGCCATCGAGATGGTCCCCGAAGGGGGTGCCGAATGCGCAAGGTGATGACCGGCCACAAAGCGGTTGCTGAGGCCATGCGTCAGATCGAGCCTGACGTCGTGGCGGTGTACCCGATCACCCCTCAGTCCGAGATCGCCGAATACTACGCCGACTATGTCCACGACGGCAGGGTGCGGACCGAGCTCGTTCCTGTGGAGAGCGAACACTCCGCGATGTCCGCCTGTGTGGGCGCTGCAGCTGCGGGTGGTCGTGTGATGACAGCCACCGCGTCTCAGGGTTTGGCGCTCATGGTGGAGATCCTGTACATCGCGGCCAGCATGCGCTTGCCCATCGTCATGGCGTTGGCCAACCGGGCGCTGTCGGGTCCGATCAACATCCACTGCGACCATTCCGACGCCTACCTGGCGCGCGATGCAGGTGCCGTACAGATCTTCACCGAATCGGCGCAGGAAGCGTATGACTACACGCTCATCGCCCAGCGTCTTGCTGAGCGCAAAGGTGTCTCGCTTCCGGTGATCGTCAACTTGGACGGGTTCACGCTCACGCACTCGGTGCAGGTCGTGGAGCCTCTCGAGGACGACGTGGCAAAGCGATTCGTTGGTACCTACACGCCCAACTACCCTCTCCTTGATGTGGAGCATCCGTCAACGTGGGGACCGTTCGCCATGCCCGACTACTACTTCGAGCTCAAGCGGGCCCAGGTTGCAGGCATGGAAGCGGTGCCGGAGGCGTTCCTGGAGATCCAGAAGGCCTACCGGGAAGCGACCGGCCGGAAGTACCAGGGTTACTTCGAACCGTACCGCCTGGAGGACGCCGAGCGGGCGCTTGTGGTCATGGGCTCTACGGCGGGGACGGCCAAGGTGGTCGTGGACAAGCTGCGGGATGCCGGTCAGAAGGTGGGCCTGCTGAAGGTGTGGATGTACAGGCCCTTCCCATACGCTGCGGTGGCTGAAGCGTTGGCCCATGTGAAGCAGGTGGCGGTCCTGGATCGTGCGCTCTCGTTCGGGGCCTACGGCGCCCTGTACACGGACTTGGCTGCGGCCTTCGTCCACCGTGACGGGGCCCCGGCTCTGGTGAACTACGTCTACGGGCTTGGCGGGCGCGACACCACGCCGGAACAGCTGACCCAGGTGTTCGAGGGAATGTCCTCAGTGAAGCCGGACCAGGGCCTGCGCTACATCGGCCTGCGCGAGTGAGGGGGAGACATGCCGAATATCAAAACGTTGGCAGCGCGTCAAGAGCAAGAGGTTCGTCTTACGCCGGGGCATTCGCTCTGTGCAGGGTGCGCCGAGCCCATGGTGGTTCGGACCGTGCTGAACACCATCGAGGATCCTGTGGTGGTCGCCAACGCCACCGGTTGCTTGGAGGTGGCCACGAGTCGCTATCCGGGTACTGCTTGGAACGTGCCATGGATCCATTCAGCGTTCGAGAACGTAGCGGCGACGATCGCCGGGGTAGAGGCTGCCTACAAGGGCCTCACGCGCATGGGCAAGCTCAACCGCCGCATCCGGTTCATCGCCTTCGCGGGTGACGGAGGTACCTACGACATCGGGCTGCAATCGTTGTCAGGCGCACTCGAGCGCGGGCACGACTTTCTCTACGTCTGCATCAACAACGAAGCGTACATGAACACCGGCGTGCAGCGATCGAGCGCAACACCGATGTGCGCCTCGGCGACCACTTCGCCTGTAGGCGACGAGATCGCCGGCAAACCCCAAGACCGCAAGGATCTCACCGCGATCGTGGCGGCGCACCATGTACCGTTTGTCGCCCAAGCCTCGGTGTCGAACCTCATCGACCTGGCCAACAAGGTGGAACGGGCCATGAGCTATGACGGTCCCAAATTCCTGAATGTTCTGGCGACCTGCCCGCTCGGGTGGCGTACCCAGCGGGACACCGCGATCCCCGTGGCCAAGCTTGCGGTCGAGACGCGGTACTGGCCGCTTTATGAAGTGGCGGAGGGTCGCTACAAGGTCAACTACAAACCCAAGAAGCACGTACCCGTGGAGGAGTGGCTGAAGATCCAGGGGCGCTTCCGCCATCTGTTCAAGACGCCCGAGGGAAAGCAGCGCTTGGAGGCGTTCCAAGCTGCTGTCGATCGCCACTGGGAGGACCTTCTGAAGAAGGAGAAGTGGACGCAAGAGGGCGACGCCGACGAAGCGTGAACCGCGAGGACGGTGGACCCAGGCCCCTGTGGTGGGGCCTGGGTCGTGACCTTCTCGTCGGGGCGATCGTGGGCACAGTGATCGGGATCCCTTTCCGCGACGTTGCGTTTGGTGCCGGTGTGGGGACGGTTGTCGGGGGATTGCTGCACGTTTACTTCCGCCTTCGTTGAGTCCGCACCCTCTAGCGTTGGTATCGAGGAGGGCTGATCGACGATGGACATCGTCATCCGGATTGTCGGGGCCGCGGGGCAGGGCGTGCAGACCGTGGGCGAGATCCTCGCCCGCACCGCCTTTCGCAGCGGACACATGCTTCACGCGGAGCAGAGTTACCACTCCCGCATTCGCGGCGGGGAAAACGCTTTTGCGTTGAGGATCTGCGATAGACCTGCCAGGGGGACACGGGACGACACCGATCTCCTGGTCGCGCTGGATCAGGCCATGCTTGATCAGTTCCTGCCCACCGTGCGCGAAGGCGGGTGGGTCGTGTGCGACGAAGAGCGGACGCTTTTGGACGGCGATGCCGTCGTGCGCATTCCCGCGGGTCGGTTGGCCAAAGAGGAACTCGAGCTTCCCATCGCGGCGAACACGATCCTGTTGGGCGCCGCGGCGGAGGTCATCGGGATCGACGAGGAGCGTCTGGCGGAGGTGGTCCGCGAAGCGCTCGGGAAGAAGGCGGACCTCAACCTAAGAGCCCTTGCACTGGGAGCCGAGCATGCCAGACGAGGCCCGTGGACCGTGGCCGACGCTGTCGGGGGCCAAGGGCAGCGGATGCTGCTCACCGGAGGTGCAACGGTGGGAGCAGGGGCCATATCGGCCGGGTGCCGCTATGTGTCGTCGTACCCGATGACGCCGGGCACCGCCGTGCTCACCTACCTCGCCGAACATGCCGAACGGTGGGGGTTGGTCGTCGAGCAGGCTGAAGACGAGATCGCTGCCATCAACATGGCGTTGGGGGCAGCCTACGCCGGAGCGCGGTCGCTCGTGACCACATCGGGAGGGGGGTTCGCGCTGATGGTGGAGGGGCTCTCGCTCGCGGGGATGATCGAGACACCGGTCGTCATACACATCGGGCAGCGCCCTGCGCCGGCCACGGGCCTTCCCACGCGCACGGGACAGGAAGAGCTGCTCTTCTGCGTCCATGCCGGGCATGGCGAGTTCCCCCGCTATATCGTCGCGCCACGGGACGCCGAGGAGGCGTTCTACCTCACGGCGAAGGCGTTTGACGTCGCCGAGAAGTACCAGATTCCCGCGCTTATCCTGACGGACCAGTATCTCGTGGACAGCTATGTGACCTGCCCCCCGTTGGATCCCACGCGCACGCCAGCGCGCTCGCACCTCCTGACCCCTGACGAACTACGGACTATGGATCATTACGATCGATTCGCGGTCACGCCTTCCGGCGTCTCGCCGCGGGCGGTCCCCGGGGTGTCCGACAAGCTGGTACTCGTCGACTCCGACGAGCACGACGCCTATGGACGGATCACGGAGGATCTGGGAGTCCGCAAGGCGATGATGGAGAAGCGCCTTCGCAAGGAAGATGGCCTTCGGACGGAGCTCGGCGAGCCGCTCTCCTACCCGGAGGGTCCGATGGAGGGGTGCACCGTGTTCCTCGGTTGGGGATCCACCTATGGAGCGATTCGGGAGGCCGTGGAGATTCTGAACGCCGAAGGCGGGCGCTTCGCCATGCTCCACTTCTCGGAGCTCTGGCCGCTGCGGACCGATGCGCTGCGACGGGCGTTTGATAAGGCTGAGCGCGTCGTGTGCGTCGAAGGGAATGCTACCGGGCAGCTGGCGCAGCTGGTGGCGCAGGAGACAGGTCTTCAGGCAGGGTCCCACATCCGACGGTACGACGGGCGGCCGATCACTGCCCGGGACATCATCGAGGAGGTGTCGCCGTGAGCGCGCAGCAGTTCCTTGTGGACGTAGAGCTTGCCTGGTGCCCCGGATGCGGGAACCACGGGATCCGCCGTGCACTCGCCAACGGGCTGGCGCTCCTAGGGCTCCCTGCACACCGCGTGGTGTTGGTGACCGGCATCGGCCAGGCAGCGAAGATGGCACACTATG
>PUMC01000054.1 GCA_003552425.1 Candidatus Acetothermia bacterium
AAACGTGGCAACAAGGAATGTGTGATCGGACGGCCGTTCCGCTCGCCGGGGCTCCACGTCGATCCAAGCATTCACGGAGGTTTCGGCAAGGGGAGGTGTTGCCCAGATGTGGTCCACGCGCCACCCGACGCCCCGGTCCAGAGCTCCGGCCACGCGGTAGTCCCAAAACGTGTACTGACCGGGCTCGTCCGGATGGTGGCGCCGGAAAACGTCCACGAACCCCCATGCGCGGAGCTCCTCCAGCGCTGCGCGGGCATCGGGATGGAAGTCGACGTGTCGCTTCAGCCTGACAGGATCGTGTACGTCGATCGCCTCAGGGGCGACGTTGAAATCGCCGCACCAAAGCAGCGGTTCGTCAGGTTGGAAGTGCTTCTCGAAATACGCCCGAAGACGAGCAAGCCACTCTAGCTTGTACGTGAACTTCGGTGAATCGACCTTCTCCCCCATGGGCACATAGGTGTTGACCACGGGGATGCCCGCTACCGTGAGCCGGAGTAGGCGCGCTTCATCCGCTGGGCCTCCATCATCCAGTCCCGCAGCCACGTTCTTCGGTACGTCGCGCGTGGCTATGGCTACGCCGGCGTGAGCCTTCTGACCGCGGTACGTTACGTGATAGCCGGCGTCTCGGAACGGCGCCTCTGGGAACTCCTGGTCCTGGACCTTCGTCTCTTGGAGACACAGGATGTCGGGCTGGTACGTTGTTAGCCAGTCCGTGACGATACCCAGGCGACTCCGGATCGAGTTGGTGTTGAACGTAGCGACTACGCGCGATGATGCCATGGTGCCTCCTTACGTGGCGGCCGGTTTGTCCGCTGCCTCCGAGCCGGTATCTCGCCACGCATCGTCGTTCAGGGTGAGGCCGTCGGTCGCCGCAATCACCGGGAGGCCGAGCTGTTCGGTGGCCTTCTGGGCGAGCTTACGCGGACCGGCACGCAGCATCGTCATGCCAAAGTGGGTCAGCACAGCCAGACGGGGACGTACCTCCTGGACCATCTCCAGTGCTTGGGGATAGCAGAGGTGCTCGATGTCCGGGTTCCAGTCGAGGAGGACGGTGTTGAGCACCAGCAGAGCACAACCAGCATAGTGTCGGGCAAGATCCGGGGTCAGTTTTCCATCCACAACAAAACCAATGCGACCCTCGGGGGCTGTCAGCACGAGGCCAAAGGTGTCCACGCTGTGCTGATGGCGGACGGGGCGAATCGCGATGTCCCCCACCACGACATCTCGGTCCTGTTCCCACAGCGCGATGCGGTCGAGGAAGCCTCGCAAGTATCGCAGAACGATCGGGTCCTCGCCCTCGAGGGCATCCCGCGGGGCGAGCAGCGTCCCCCGCTGCTGCCGCCCCCCCTCGGTCAGTGCCTCCACGAGGACGTTAACATCCGCTGCGTGATCGAGGTGCTTGTGCGATAGGAGGATTGCGGAGAGCTTCTCCGGGTAGAGCGGTGGTCGTGCCCTACGTGCTCTGAGCAACGTGCCCGGACCAGGGTCCAGCAGCAGTTGCGTGTGGCCAAGCTCGAGCCACGTGCCTGCGGAGTAGCGCAGTTGGCGCGCCACCACAAACCGAGCTCCTGCCGTGCCTAAAAACCGGATCCAGCCCACCGCTGGATGGTACGCTCGTTCCCGGGGTTGTGCCAATGCGCGGCCGTGCGCTCGGGCGATGCTACAGCTGAACGCGTCCTCGCAGCGCCCGCGCCAAGGTCACCTCATCGGCCGACTCCAGGTCGCGTCCGACCGGTACGCCCTGGGCGATCTGCGTGACCCTCACCCCGGTGGGTCGGAGCTTCCGGGCCATGTGCATGCCCGTGAGGTCGCCCTCCATGTTCGGCTCGAGCGCAAGCACGACCTCCTGAATGCCCTCTTCCTCCACTCTGCGCACCAGAGCATCCATGGCCAGGTTATCGGGACCCACGCCCGCCGACGGACTGACCAGGCCACCGAGTACGTGGTACGTGCCGTGGAACTCCCCCGTGCGCTCCACGCTCTGGATCTCCCATGGCCGGGCCACGACGCAGACGGTTGCCCGGTCACGCTTGCCATCACGGCAGACGGGGCACAGCGCATCGGCGGCGAAGTTTCCACACCGGGTGCAGGTGTGCACGCGCTCGTGAAGTGTGGATACGGCCGTACCAAGCTGTCGCGCTTCCTCCGGTTTGGCCAGCAGGAAGAAGGCGATCCGCTCAGCTGAGCGGCGACCAATCCCCGGGAGCCTCCCCAGCGCCGTCAACAGCTCCTCTAAGGGGCTGATCACGGCATGATGCCGGGTGGCAGCCCGCCCCCCAGATCGGCCATGAGCTCCTTGGCCATCGCCTGGGCCTTGTCCTGTGCTTCCTGGACGGCCGCCACCGCAAGGTCCTGCAGCATGGTCACATCGGCCGGGTCCACCACCTCGGCGGAGAAGCCAAGTTCCAGGAGACGCCCCTGGCCGGACACAACGGCGCGCACCATTCCGCCGCCCGCCGTTGCCTCGACCCGCGCCTCCTCGAGCTGCTGTTGGCGCTCGGCCATCTCCGCCTGCAGGCGCTGGGCCTGTTGCATCAGTTTCCTCATATCGCCGAAGCCTTTCATCCGGATTGCTCCTTCACGATCTCTCCCTCCAACACCTCGGCCGCCAGTGCGGCGCGCTCTTCAAGGGACGGTTCAGGACCCTCACGTCCCTCCCATTCCACGTGTACGGCCAACAGAGCGCCGAAACACCGCTGGGCTATCTGTTCCACAAGTCGAAGCGCATCCGGCTCCTGAAGGCACTCGTAGTGAAGCCGATACCCGTCTGGGAGCACGATGCGCAGTGTGCCGTCGGCAAAGGTGGCCTTGGCCGGTGCCAGGAACACGGCAACGGACCGCCGCTCCTGATAGCACTCGGTGAGCATCCTCTGCCACTCTGGATGCTCTTCCTCCCCGGCGGATTGCTGTTGGGGCGAAGGCGGGTGAACTCGGCTCTGCTCAGCACCCTCTGCCGCCTCGGTTGAAGCTTCCTCAGGGGAAACCTGCTTTCCCTCCGGTTCAACGGTGATCGGGCCCCCTTGGGGACCGCACAGTTCAAGAATGCCGAGTTCAACATGAAGCCTTCGCGATACGGCGCGCGGTAGCTCCGCCCGCCAGCGAACGAGGGCACGTGCAACGGGGATCAGATGCGTTGACCCGTCGATGATCCGGTCCCGAGCCCGTGCAGCTGCCTCTTCGAGGAACATGCCAAGATCTCTGCCCCGCGTGACAAGCTCGGCCACGATGGAAAGCGGCGGCTGAGGGTCGCAAGAGGCGAGCGCCTTGATGAACGAATCGAGCGTCTCGATCGGGGGGAGCCCTAGGATGTCGAGCACGGTCTTTTCGGTCACGGGTGCACCACGCCCCATCTGCTCGAGCAGCACCTCTGCGTCCCGCAGGGCTCCGCCGCTTCGGGCGGCGATCAACGCAGCCGCACGCTCTTCGAGCTCGATGCCCTCGTTACCGGCGATCTCCGCCAGCTTGCCGGCGATCAGCTCCTGGGGAACCGGCGCGAACTCGAACGCCTGACAGCGCGAAAGCACGGTTGAGGGGATCTTGTGAGGTTCGGTGGTTGCCAGGATGAACAGCACGCGCGGCGGCGGCTCCTCCAGAGTCTTGAGGAGGGCGTTGAACGCCTCACCGGTGAGCATGTGGACTTCGTCGATGATGTACACCTTGTACCGCGCGCCAGCTGGAACATACCCAACCTGCTCCCGCAACTGCCGGATCTGGTCGATCCCACGGTTGGACGCGCCATCGATCTCCACCACGTCGAGCGCCTTGCCGCCGAGGATGCGGGTACAACTCTCACAGGCATTGCACGGTTCCCCGTCCCGTATGTCGAGGCAGTTCACCGCCCTGGCGAGGATCCTGGCCACGGAGGTCTTTCCCACACCACGTTGGCCGCAGAGCAGATAGGCGTGTGCGGTTCGGCCCTGTGCAACGGCTCGCCTGAGGGTGCCCACGACAATTTCCTGGCCGATGACCTGGGCGAACGCGTGGGGTCGCCAGCGGCGGTACAACGATAGCTCTTGGGCATGCTCGATGGGGCTCATCGCCGATCAAGGGAAGCTTAAGCGAAAGGGGCCATCGGGCAACCGCCGTGTCTAGGGGATGGTGCCCAAGCGCAGAGTCAGACCAGCCTTCCAGGACATAAGACCTTCGGGCCCCACGGAGATACCGGTGTTGAGGGATACGTGCTTGCTGACCTCTGCGTTGAGCTCGGCATCGGTCCGGGACCAGCCCCATAGGATATCGTTGTCGCCAAGCCACAGGGTAAGCGAGAAGCACGTGCCGCGAGCGATGGGGACACGCACATTTCCGCGGAAGTAGTAGGGCGCTTTCACGAGGCCGAACCCCACGAGGTCAAAGGCCGCGTCCAACCAACCGTTCCCCACGGCACACTGAAGCGTGAGACCGAGCAAGCGGAAACCGGTGACACGGAGTGGCGGTTCCCAGGCTACCTCAGCGTAAACTGTCAAGCCGCCCCGCCCCAAGACAATTCCCGGCTCCAGCGTTAGGGAGAGACCCTCTCGTGTGAACAACTGTTCCCATGCGAGCGCCAAGGGTCCGAGCCTTACCTGTCCGGCGAGTCGCACCTGCTCGAGCTCAAGAGGTATGGTGAACGAAGCATCGACTTCCCATCCCGGCCACCAGGCGGCCAGCAGGCCTCTCTGGAAGGTGAGCGTCGCCGTGCCCGTTGCTGTGTAGGGGACCGTGAACGTCCGGCCGGGGCCCACGAGTTCCTGTTCTTCCGGTCTGGCACCGAGATCGATGGCCGCCGCCCAGCCGGCTGGAAGCGTGTCCGGCCATCCGACCCGTGCCCAAGCGCCGAACAACAGGGTGTCATCACCGTAGGTGTCGCCCCACACCCACACCAAGTGGCTGACGAGATTCCCTCGGGCTCCTTCAACGTCCGCTTGGACATAGCGAATCGTTGGCCCTGCAGTATCCCAGACGAGGAGCCAGCTTGCGCTGTTCCCATGGCTCCGTGCTTCCGCCGACCACGCGTTCCACAAGGGGACGTTGGCCTCGCCTGTCAGCAGGTTGGTCACGCTCAACGGGCCCACATGAAGACCGGCTCCCGTTTCCCACGTGAACACATCGTCGACCGGGAGGTACCAGCTTGCGGTGAGGCTCACCCCCACACCTGAGCACCCCACACAGAGCGCCCCCAAGCTCATCAGGACCAGCACGGCACGCGTCAACGCTCGCATCTCCGCCAACAGGTTAGTCGGCGTGAGGTTGATCGCGTGTCCCGCTTGTCCGTGGACGACGGCCCCTTGGTCCCCCGCACAGGTGCCCTGTACTATAAGCTGCATGCGGACCTTTGTGGTGGTAAGTCATACGGTACCGTTAGACGGGGACTTCTCGCTGTCCGACCTCCCTGGCGGAGCCGGCCGCATTGACATCCTCTGCCGGTGTGCGGTGGAAACGTTCCTCCTTTCTCACGGCAGTCGGAAGGATGCCGTCCTTCACCTGGTGGTCCGGGATCAGCTTGTGATCACCTTGCGGGGGGACCAGCTGAGGCATCTGAACCCCGATGAGCGGTCGACGGCAGCGCTTCTCCGCCGGGCGTTGACACGGGGCGTGGGCCTTGCTACAGATGAGGAGGTCCCGTCAACGCGGGGCATCACCGTACGCCGGGCGGGACTGGCGGGGGTGCTCCGGGAACTCGACCGTGAGGAAGCACGGCCCATGCTCCTGGATGAGGCCGGGGTGCTGCTCGCCCGGAGCCCTATGCCGGGGCATCCGGCGTTTGTGCTCTCCGATCATCGGGAGTTTGAGCCCGAGGAACGAGCACTCCTGGCGCCGTTGCCCCGCGTGTCGGTGGGTCCACGATGGTTGCATGGGCACCAGTGCATCACCCTGGTACATGCAGAGTTGGATCAGAGGGAGGCCGGATGGAAGAATGGGTGCGACTCACAACAGTGATGGGCGAGGTTCAGGCGAATCTGCTGGCTGGCTTTCTGGCTGGGCTTCGCGGGCTCCGCCGTGCTCTTCGGGCTGCTCGCGCCGCTGGTGCTGCCGCTCGGCTGGCACG
>PUMC01000129.1 GCA_003552425.1 Candidatus Acetothermia bacterium
GGAACTCCGCGAACTCTCCTGGGAGCGGGCGCTGTGGTGTTCGCGCACAGACCCGCTGGGTCTGGGGACGTTCGCCACGCAGCTCCTGGGCGCGTATCAGAGCCCGAACCTCTCTCTGGTACTGGGTGCCCTGGTGGAACTGGTGGGCGGTGTGGAGGTTTCCCATGATCACATCGTCGAGGGGCTTTGGGACACGCGATGGGCTGGCCGGTTCGAGGTTATGCGTCGGCGTCCCTACGTGGTGCTTGATGCGGCGCACAACCCTGCAGCTGCACGCGGCCTCGCCGAGACCATGGAGCGGCTTCCGCCGGTGAAAGGTCGGAAGACCTTGCTGTTTGGTGCCCTGCGGGGGAAGCTGATCCGTTCCATGGCCGAGATTCTGTTCCCGAGGTTCGACCGCGTTGTACTGGCAACGCCCGCTTCCGATCGGGCGCTTCCCGCCGAGGCTCTGGCGCATCAGGCCCGCCGCTGCGCCCGTAGCTGGGAGGTGGGCGGTGGTGTGGGCGAAACTGCCGCGGCGATTGTCGCAGATCTCGATGAAGAGGATGCCCTCGTGGTTTGCGGATCGCTGACCGTGGTGGGGGAGGCACGCAGTGTGCTTGCGGAACGGGCTTGACCAGGTCCGCACGGGTCCTCTGCCGCACCACGTCGCGGTGGTCATGGACGGGAACGGCCGCTGGGCTGCCGCGCGCGGGCTGCCGCGCGTTGAGGGTCATCGTAAGGGAGGCGAAGCTGCCGAAAGGTTGATCCGCTTTGTTACGAAAGAGGCGCTCTGTCAACACCTGACGCTGTTTGCCTTCTCTACGGAAAACTGGCAACGCCCTCCGGAAGAGGGTGAGTCCCTGATGGATCTTCTCGGCGAGTTCCTGGCACAAAAGCTCGGCGAGTTGGCCGATGCTGGTGTTCGGGTGGAGGTGATTGGGCAGCACGACCGGTTGCCGCCTGAGTTGGCGGCAAGAGTGAGGCGAGCGGAAGACCGGACGCGTGTCAACCAACGGCTGCTCCTCCACATCGCGCTCAGCTTCGGAGGTCGGTGGTCGGTCGTGGAAGCCATGCGCAAGGCTGTTCAAGAGGCGGTGGACGGAGTACTCCAGCCCGAGGATGTGGATGCAGCGTGCGTGCACCGTCTGATGCCCACTGCAGGGTTGCCGGATGTTGATCTTGTGATCAGGACGGGGGGCGAGCAGCGCCTGTCGAACTTCCTTCTCTGGGAGACGGCGTATGCCGAGCTCTTGTTCACGCCTGTCCTGTGGCCGGATTTCGACGAGGGTTCGTTCATGGATGCGCTGCGCGTATACCAGGGACGCCAGCGCAGCTTCGGGAAGGTCGTGCGGTGAAGAGCCTGGTGAGACGGGCGGTGACGGCGTTCGTGGCGTTCCCGATCGTGCTCTCCCTGTTCTGGGTTGCCGGTACATACGAGCTCGACTGGCTGGTGGGGATCGTCGTGTCGGTGGCTGGAGTGCTGGCAGGGTGGGAGTACATCCAGATCATCGCCAAGCTGGGTATCCCGCAGCCCAAGGAATTCCTGATGGTGGCGATCCCGGTGTTCCTCATGCTGTCGGTGCTGTGGGACGGACGCTTCGCCTTGGTTGTGGGCTGGGGTGTGATCTACTTCACCGTGGTGTACAGCTTCTTCCGCAAGGGTGCGCGTGAGGGTTTCTTCGCAGCATTGGCCAACATCTTCGGCTTCCTCTACATTCCTGTCGTACTCAGCATCCTCTACTTCCTCTATCGCGCGGGCTTCTCCTATCTGCTGCACTTCTTCCTCATCGTCTGGGGCTACGATACGGGTGCCTATCTTTTCGGCTCGGCGTTCGGCCGACATCAGATCCTGCCCCGGATCTCGCTCGCCAAGACCTGGGAGGGCGTCGCGGGAGGCATGGTGTTGGCCATCATCGGCGCTGCGATGCTTCCTCTGTTCCTCGGCGACTTCCTGCGCTGGCTCCCCCATGTGGTTGCGTTGGGTGTCATGGTGGGGGCGTTCGCTCAGCTGGGTGACCTGTTCGAGTCGCTGTTCAAGCGTGCCGCGGGTGTGAAGGACACGGGCGTGTTCCTCCCCGGGCACGGGGGCATGCTCGACCGGATCGACGGCGTGTTGGCAGCTCTTCCTGTCTACCTCTTCTACATGCGGTATCTCCTGGACCTGGTCTGAGGTGATCCCGGGTATGGGTAAGGGTTGGCGCATGGGCCAGGATCATAGGGTTGCGTGTCTTGGTGCCCTCGCCAATGCACTGCTGATGGCGCTCAAGATCGCCGTTGGCCTTGCCGTTGGATCGGTAGCGCTGTTGGCCGACGGCATTCACAGCCTCTCCGACCTGGCGACCGATGCAGTCGTCCTTGGGGGGCTACGCATGGCGCAGCGTCCAGCCGACCGCGACCACGCCTACGGCCACGGAAAGTTCGAGACGCTGGCTGCAGCATTCGTGGCCCTGATGCTGATGGGAGCTGCGGTGTGGTTTGCCGTGGAGGCAGGGGGTGATCTGGTTGCCGGTGTGCGCAGGTTTCCCGGTCCCTGGCCGCTGGCCGTGGCCGGCCTCTCGATCCTGATCAAAGAGGCCCTCTACCGACGTACCGCACGCATCGCGCTTGAACTGGGGAGCCCCGCTCTAAGGGCCAATGCGTGGCATCACCGCTCCGACGCGCTTTCGTCGGTCGCTGTGCTGCTGGGTGCAGGGGCTGCCCTGGCTGGGTGGCCGCAGGGTGACCAGGCAGCAGCATTGGCTGTAGCAGCACTCGTGATGTGGGCCGCGTTGCGAATTCTGAGGAATGCTGTGCATGACCTCACCGAGGGCGCGCTCAGCGAGGCGGAGCAGGCGAAGGTGGGGGATGCCGTCTCGTCCGTTCCCGGGGTCAAGGGCTGGCACGCGCTGAGGACCCGTCGCGCGGGCCGATGCGCGTTCGTTGATCTCCACATCGAAGTCGATGCTGACCTCTGTGTCCGCAACGCCCACGACATCGCCTCCCGTGTGGAGCAGGCGGTGGGCGGAGCCCTCGAACACAAGGTCGAGGTTGTCGTTCACATAGAGCCCAAAGAAGCGACCGCCCACCTGCCTTGACCAGATCCCACCCCGCAACGTAAGATCAACAGGCGCTCCCCGGTAGCTCAATTGGCAGAGCGGCTGGCTGTTAACCAGTAGGCTGGAGGGTCGAGTCCTCCCCGGGGAGCCAACACTGGAAAGCCCCTTCTATTCACCATCATAACGATCGGAGGCCAGAGGACTCGAACTCTCGCCGTTGACGAGAGCGTGGATTACGCCTTTCAGTCCCACAACTCCCCACACTGCGACCGCAGACTCAAACAGGCTTGAATGCTACGGTATGCTGGGTTCAACGAGTTCAACGGCTTGCGTTAGCCTCAAGCACGATACAAAGGTTGTCCACTTTGGCGTAACGGCGAGAGGTGGCAGGAGACCACCGAGAAGCAGCACGCGGCCATGCTGGACCGGGTCCGGCAGAAACATTCCCGCTGCATCGCGATCTTGGCGTTCAACGACCGTTTCGGCAAGCGGTCACTGCTCGTGCAGCTTCCCCTGTTCCCTGGGCTTGTGCATCCAGCATGTTGAGCTCCGTGTGAGGCCGGGTGGCGTCCGTCGTGCGACAGTCTTGGGCTCAGGACCAACGGTGCGAGGCTATCGAGGAACGTGTGTTGGCAACCGGAGTTGCGTAACACTGCGGATGGGCCGTGCAGGCTGGATTGAGGTATCAGGTGCTCGATCCGCTCGGCATGGGTCCCTGGTCCTCAGGCGGCTTGTCGCCCGCTGTGCGTCCGTCGGTCCGGCGGGCTCGGGATGACCGCAACAGGACCAGCGGCATCTGGGTCATCTGCCACAGGCCTCCCATGGTGGAGAGGGGACGAAGGTCGCGGCGGACCTCGGTCAGGAACTCCGGAAGCCGTACGCGCTCCGCAAGCGTCCCCTCCTCCACCACCCCACCCAGCCGGTGGAGGGCGTACAGCCCCACCAGGAGTGCGATGATGAAGAGAAAGTCCAGGGCTGAGAGACTCATGGCCACGAAGGCGAGTTCGCGGTCAGGACTGTGCCAGCCGACGGTGACGGAGAACTCTCGCAGGGCGAAGAAATCCGCGAGTGCCCCACCCAGGAGGGGTGCCACGCCTGCGGCGATAGAGTTCGTCATGTTACGGGCCACGAGGTAGGCCGTGGCCCTTCCCTGGGGCGCCAGCCGGAATCCGATGTTGCCCGAGGCGAGGTTGATTCCCGCGTTCGCAGCCCCAAGGAGAAAGTGGATCACGGCCAGCATGGGTAGGGTGAGAACATGCCGGCCAGGGACGGTGGTGAACGTCCAGGCGAGAAGACACAGGAGGAACATCGGACTCGCCGTGGCGAGCACCGTCTTGTTGCTCGTTCGGTCAGCGAGCCGCGCCCAGATACGGAGGAAGAAGATGCTGCTCAGCTGGGAGACCACCGACAGCGCCATGATCACACCTAAGGGGAGCTCTAAGTGAATCAGCATGTAGACGACGAAGAACGGTGCGGCGAGCGAGGCGGCGAAACTCCACGCCCCAGAGAACACGATGAGCCGCCGGAAGTTCTCGTCCTTGAAGGGTCGTCTCAGCGTGGCCCAGAGAGGCGCGGGAGCTTCTGCGGGCATCCGCGGCTCGGGGATCCTTGCCAGGAAGAAGCTCCCCATGAGACCGGCCAGGCAGCCAGCGCCGAAGAGGAGCGTGAACCCGACCATCTCCCGCTCGGGGAAGCGCACCTGCCAGAGGTCGAGCAGAAACGCCGCACCCAGGCTCAGCACCACTCCGACGGCCGTGGCTACAGCCAACCTGCGGGAGAAGAACGACGCAAGTTCTTGGCCCGGCACCAGGTCGCGCGTCCAGGAGTTCCAGGCGGTGCTCGCGGCTGAAGCCAGTATCCCTTGGACGAAGAGCGTCACCACGAGCACCGCGAGCGCGGTTTGAGGCGCAAGGAACAGCGGGGACAGCGCCACCAAGAGCCACAGGGAACGCGCTGCGGCTGACGCGTACACTGTGACCGCCCGGCGGTTGCGGACGCGCTCGACCAGCGCCAGCGAGGGTATTTGGAAGAACTGGGCCAACGGCGGCAGTGCGGCCAGCACGCCGATCAGGAAGCTCGAGGCTCCGAGCCCGACAGCGAAGGCTGCCAAGAACGCCCCGCCGGTGAGCACCGTCATCGCCTGGCTGGCGGCCCCGTCCTTGATAAGGCCGCGCAAGCCCCGCTGGACGTCGTGCGGCGAGAGGTTGTCCGTGGGGCTGAGCGACGGCCATCGTCGAAGCATCCTCACCATTGTTGGTTACGTCCCTCCTGCAGAGGGTGCGGGAGAACAGTGTCCACGGCTCCCTCGGGCGCCTACACCGTGATCGGCTCCCCCAGACGGGCTATCTGGGGTTGCATCGTCAGCTTCTCCTCCAGCGCTTTCGCGAGGGCGGTCAGCGCACGTTCCTCCCCATGGACGAGGAGCGCCCGGCGGCCGCGGCACGGTTCGAGCCAGCGCAGCAACCCTGCCTGGTCGGCGTGAGCGCTGAACCCGTTGATGGTGTGCACCTTCGCGCGCACCACGATCTCCTCGCCGTAGATGCGCACGCGCTCGGCACCGTCGACCAACGCCCGCCCCAAGGTATTCCGCGCTTGGAACCCCACGATGACCACGCGCGACGTCTCCCGCCACAGATTGTGCCGCAGATGATGCAGCACGCGCCCTCCGGTGCACATTCCACTCCCCGCGAGGATGACCGCCCCTTGCACCTCGTTGATCTCCTTGGACTCCCCGCTCGTACGGGTGAGTCGAACGTCGTCGAACATGCAGGGGCGCTCCCCCCTGGAGAGCATTGCGCGCACCTCGTCGCCCAGGTACTCCGGGTACTTGTGGTACACGTGGGTGATATCGATGGCCAGCGGGCTGTCGAGGTAGATGGGCGCTCGCCGCATCCTCCCTTCCCGACGGAGCTGTCCCAAGAAGTACAGGACGTCCTGCGCCCGCTCCAGCGCGAATGTGGGGATGACCACGTTCCCCCCTCGGA
>PUMC01000078.1 GCA_003552425.1 Candidatus Acetothermia bacterium
CCCTTGTTGCGGGTACCCTCCCCGAAGCCGGTCTCCTCGCTTCCGACGCGCCAGCGCTCCTTGGCCACACACGGGAACTCTGTTTCCTCGAAGACGGGGAGACCATCCGCCTTCGTTCGGGACAGGCGGAGCTGTGGGATGCCGAGGGCCAGCGGAAAGCGCCCCAGTTCACCACCGTGTCCTGGGATCCCCTCACCGCGGAGCGCCAGGGATACCGCCACTTCATGGAGAAGGAGATCCACGAACAGCCTCAGGCCGTAGCCGACACGCTGCGTGATCAGCTGTGGACCCCGGTGGAACTTGGGATCGACCGCCAGACCTTGGAGGGCCTCGATCAGATCCTCTTCGCCGCCTGCGGTACCTCCTACCACGCCTGTCTTGCGGCCGCCTACCTGTGGGAACCCCTCCTCAAGGTGCCCGTGCGCGTGGAGATCGCCTCGGAACTCCGCTACCGCGAGGCCGCCGTGGGGCCGAACACGCTCGTCGTGGGGGTCTCCCAGTCGGGGGAAACGCTCGACACGCTGATGGCGGTGCGCGAGGCCAAGGCGCGGGGGGCACGGAGCGTGGCCGTGTCGAACATCGTCGGTTCGGCGCTCGTCCGGGAGACCGACGGGGTGGTGTACACGCGGGCGGGCCTGGAGATCGGTGTCGCCGCCTCGAAGACGTTCACGGCCCAGCTTGCCGCTCTGTGGCTCTTGGGCCTCAGGATCGCCCACCGCGTGGGGCGGCTAACCGACGAAGAACTGTCGGCGCGGCTCGACGAACTCGCCCGGGCGCCGGCGCTCGTCTCCGAAGCGCTCGCGGCAAGCCACGACGTCGAAGAACTGGCCCGCGCTTACTACGGGAAGCCGGGCTTCTTGTACCTTGCCCGGGGCATCCTCTACCCCCTGGCCATGGAGGGGGCGCTCAAGCTCAAGGAGATCTCCTACATCCATGCCGAGAGCTACGCCGCCGGGGAGATGAAGCACGGACCGATCGCCCTCATCGACGAGGAGCTTCCGGTGGTGTTCCTCGTGAGCCGCGGGGAGCACTTCGAGAAGAGCATGGGCAACGTCGAGGAGGTGCACGCCCGGCGGGGGAACCTCATTCTGTTCTCCGACGTCGACGATCCGTGGCTCCGCCAGCGTGCGCGGCACGTGGTTGTGTTGCCCGAAGCGCCGCGGGCCCTGATTCCCCTCGTGTACGCCGTTCCCCTGCAGCTCCTTGCCTACCACATCGCTCGCCTGCGGGGGACGGACGTCGATCAGCCACGGAACCTCGCCAAAACGGTGACCGTGGAGTAGGGGCCTCTTACCTATACGGGATCCCCTGCGAACGCGCTCGGCATGGTCGACATCGTCCGCGTCCGGAGTCGTGCGACCAAAGCCTGAACCGCTCTTCCTCAGGGTGCGCGCGATCTCCCTTGGACAGGCCTCCAACCAGCCATGGTCCATGGTGTCCGGTGAGCGTCGCTCGGGCTGGCCGATGGCGCAGAACCGGCCACCCATACGCGCCGATCCGAACGGCCCCCAGGAACTCGAGGTCAGGAGGTGCACCGCCGCCCCTAACGGGACACCGAACTCCCGGAGTTGACCGTTGACGTTACTCAACAACACGAGTAGATTTACTCAGTATAATGAGTAAAATGGTCGTAGAGGGACCCCATGTTCAAGAGGCCACTGTACGGTGTGCTGATGCGGCGACTGAACGAGCCACGGCGGTTTATCCAGGTGCTCTCCGGAGCCAGGCAGACCGGGAAGACCACCTTGGTACAGCAAGTGCTCGCCAACCTTCCCCTGCCCAGCCACTATGCCACTGCCGATCAGCCCACGCTCAAAGATCTGTTCTGGGTTGAACAGCAATGGCAGCGCGGCAGAAGAGCGATCGAAGAGGCGGGCGTCCTTGTGCTTGACGAGATCCAGAAGATCACAGGCTGGTCAGAAGTCGTCAAAGGCCTTTGGGATGAAGACACGCGAACGGGTCTCCCCCTCCATGTGGTCCTGCTGGGATCTGCGCCCCTCCTTATGCAGCGCGGTCTTTCCGAAAGCCTTGCCGGCCGGTTTGAAGTGATCGACGTCCCCCATTGGTCCTTTGCCGAGATGCGCCAGGCGTTCGGTTGGACGCTGGATCAGTACCTCTACTATGGTGGGTATCCGGGATCTGCCGCGCTGATCGAAGACCCGAATAGGTGGCGTCAGTACATCCTCGAGTCGCTGATCGAGACGACGATCTCCCGGGACATTCTCCTATTGCAGCGCGTGGACAAGCCGGCCTTGCTCCGCCGCCTGTTCGAGCTTGGATGTCAGTACTCGGGTCAGATGCTCTCGTACACCAAGATGATGGGACAGCTTCACGATGCCGGGAACACCACCACCCTGGCTCATTACCTCGACCTCCTCAAGGCTGCAGGCTTGCTGGAGGGGCTCCCCAAGTACGCGGGCCAGCGGGTCCGACAACGGGCGTCAAGTCCGAAGCTTCAAGTCCACAACAATGCTCTGATGACCGCTCAGCTCGATGCATCGCTTGAAGAGGCGAGGGCACACCAGCAAATGTGGGGCCGACTCGTGGAGTCCGCAGTCGGCATGTGGTTGGTGAACGCGACCCGGGGCACGCCGATTCGTGTCTGTTACTGGCAATCGGCTAACCGGGAAGTGGACTTCGTCTTAGCGAAGGGGGTGAACACCGTGCCCATCGAGGTCAAAAGCTCGCATCGGAGGCAGCACCTGCACGGCGTGCAAGCCTTCGCAGGGGCGTTCAAGGTTCACAGGACGTTGCTTGTCGGTGGGGACGGGGTTCCACTCGAAGAGTTCATCACCACGGACCCAGCAAGCTGGTTCTGACATCTCGGGCCCGATGGGTCTTCGAGCCTGCACTGCCAACAAGCCCGGATGCCCTGAACAGCAAAGGCCGCGACCTTCCTCTGTACGCCTCAGCGTGTTGCCAACGCAACAGTCTGCAGTTCACGCTCAGCGGCGTTCAACGACGACGCCGAGTTCACCGGCGAGCGCCAGAAACCCTGGGTGTCCTGGCAATGCGGCCACGCAAGCACCTATGCGTTCGCGTGCCCGCTCCAGGTCTCCCCGCAGGAACGCGAGCCGTGCCTCAAGGAACGTGCGCTCCGGACCCATCAAGGCTGGGTGCCGGACCAGGCGGTCCAGGAGATCATCCTCTGACCCGTGCAACCGGTCCAAGACCAGGTTGTTCCACTCAGCGAGGTCCCTTGTGCGTGACTCGACAGTGTACCTGCGTCGCCAATCGTCCTGGCGCATCCCGCGCTTCTTCCGCTCTTGCTCGCCGGGGGCGGGCACCAGGCCATCCAGAGCAGCGAGGTACGCGTTGAAAAACGCGACCCACGCGTCGTGTCCCTTCAGGATGTCGGCCAGGGTCGAGGCGAGACTCACCTCCCGCTCGGCAACCCACCCCTCCCCGTAGCGCGTCCAGCCGAAGGGCGACTCCCAGCGCACAAGTTGCGCAGCGGCGCGCTCGGCGAACGTGGGAAACCCTTTGTGTGCAAGGTACGCTGTCCACAGAACCCGCACGCGATCCGAGAACACCAACCTCATGGCTGCCACGGGATCCTCGGAGTGGAACAGCATAATACCCTTAGCCGTTTCGGCCAGGTTTAGCAGCGCTTCCATGGCCGGCGCCGCGTGGTCGAGGAGCCCATGCTCGAGCAGTAGCGAGCTCTCGTCCAGCAGCCGCCGGAACGTGACCCGCCACTTGGAACGCTCCTGTCGCGATACCTCACGGCTTCCGCCCATGTAAGCCCCGGACCGCGCCAACCCGACAAAACGCTCTACATCGTCGAGCAGAAGGTCGCCCTCGGGTAGCTCTACCTTGCGGCGTGGGGGCCGTTCCGGGTCGAGAAGGTCGACGATCCGTGCCTGCAGGGCACGCCCCCCGCGCCAATAGAGCT
The DNA here is from genome assembly GCA_003552425.1 of Candidatus Acetothermia bacterium. Next base: position 3,896 of record PUMC01000078.1, read on the forward strand.
CCCACAGCACCTTCTTGAGTCCGTCTCGATCCAGCGGCGCCAGCTTGTCGTAGAACGCGTCCTTCTTCAGCCGATCCTTCATCACTCTCCGGTGTACCCACACGCTCCCACGCGGGGGGAGTTCGCCAGCGGAAGCAGCATCTCCTCCCCACACGCGTGGTCCCGAGCACACGCATCGCAGAGCCAGCCTTCCCCGTCCCACATGCATTCCGTGCACGTCCCCCTGCCCTTGCTCGTTGCCATCCGTACCAACCTCCTCGCTGTGCGGGACGGCCCCCCGGCCGACACCCCACGGTTAGAAGATTGCCACGCCACGGCGAGCGGGGCAACTACGCGCGGGGCCCTCCGCCTGGCCGAGGCAACAGTGGTTCCCTGGCGAACACCATGTCACTCGGCACACGTCTTGCGTTCTCCTTTCCCCCGCCACAAGGAGCCCAGCTGGTCAGTTTGGAGCCCGACTGGATGGAGAGACTGGAGCGGCTGATGGGCGAGCGCGGGCATGTGGTTCGCCGGGTGCTGAAGGTCGAGAGTTCCGCACCGTCTGACCCGGAGAGGATCCTGGAGAAGGCCCTCCAGCTTACCAACGCCACCTGGCACCTGCAGGGTGTGCGTCCGGCTTGGATCCGCTACTTGATCCTGTCCTTCCACTATACGGCCACCTCCGACGAAAAACGGGATGGCGTGCTTCAACTGGGTGTCAACCTCAGCAACGACAGCATCGTCGAAGACCAGGTTGATCTTCTGCTGAACGCGCCCACCCGGGAGGCTTCCGAGGAGGGGACGGAACACCCCACCCTTGACCTCCTCGACCTCCCGCCCGCCTGGTGTCCTGACCGAATCCAGGCCGTGCTACAGTGTGCCTTGCCGGCCCGGATCGAACGCGGATTGGACCGTTTCCTCCTGCGGATGCACAGGCGCCAGGGGCGTGATCTGGACCGCGTGCATCAGTATCACACGGAGCTGCGGCAGGAGCTGCTGGACCGGCTGGCGCATCTGGAAGCGAGGCCCGATCTCAGCGAGCGGCAACGGAGCGAGCGGTCGCGGGTCGAGGCCCAGCTGCAGGCCATTGACCGAGAGTATCGGGCGAAGGTGGAGAATCTTCGCCACAAGTACGCCGCATACATAGAGAACCGCTGGATCCAGACGATGGAGCTCATCATGCCGGTGCAGCGCTTTGAACTTCTGGTTCTGCGGCGGAAGCGCCAGCGCTGTCTGGCCCTTGACTGGAATCCCCTCACCCGATGGTTGGACACGCCCGCCTGTGCGTACAGCTACACCTGGGACCGGCCCCGTGCTGCGTGCGACGAGCGCTTGCACCTTGTCATTCCCGCGGCGTTGGGGGACTGTCCGCAATGCGGTAAGGCGTACTGTCGCGCCTGCCACCACACGTGCCCCAAGTGCAACGCATACGACGAGGCCGGGCGCACGGACCCATCTGAGGCCGGGGCTTCGTCCCTGACACGGGATAGGGCAAGGCCTCCGTCGACGCTCCAGCGGCTACCGCCGGAAAGGAAGCGCTGTTGAGTTTCTCCTGAAGTGGCTTCCCGGCGCTTAAGGAACCGCCGAGTAATCGAATCGACAGGCAACGTAGTCGTTCAGGCGCCTTCGGCCACAGAACGAGACGGTCCCCGCAGAAGAAAGCGCAAGGGTCCCCCGTCCCTCGCGAATGCGCATTCCGAGTCTCTCGACGGCTCGGAGCGCCTCGGTTGCTTTTAGGCTCACTTCTCGGTCTGAATGGGTTGAGACAGTGAATGAGCACAGGCTTGCTGCGTGAGAGTGCGCGTCCTCCTTCTCTGCGTCACACAGCACGGACCCAATGCAGATGGCCCCCGATCGCGCTCAGGCTGGCTGTGCTTACCCCGGTACACGGGCGGCCACAGGGCCCGCCCAGCGCTACGCTGGCGGCAATGTAACGTCGATCACCAACCCCTCGTAGGCCCGCACGCGCATCTCCCAGGGGACCTTCCCCGGAAAGGAGATCCGGATTGCGTACACGGTGCCGATCTCCAGCGGGTACTCCATCGGGGTGCTCCCCACGTAGATGTCGTCGATCTCCACATAGGCCCCAGAAGGGGTCGATTCGAACGGAATCCTGATCACCTCGG
>PUMC01000038.1 GCA_003552425.1 Candidatus Acetothermia bacterium
GCCGGCACGAACCGCGCCAGATGCCAGGGGATGTCTCGTGACACACCCCGCAGGAACTCAGCCATCCAAGTCATCTCCTGACGGCTGTCGTTGGTGCCGGGGATGACGAGCGTGGTCACCTCGACCCATACGCCGGCAGCGACCATGCGCTCGATCGTATCGAGCACGGGTTGCAGGCTCCCCCCGCACTGTCTGCGATAGGTCTCCTCAGAGAATGTCTTGAGGTCGATGTTGATCGCGTCGAGGTAGGGGATGATCGTGTCGGCGGCCTCGCGGGTCATGTAGCCGTTGGACACGAAGACGTTGCGGATACCTTCTTTGTGCGCCAGGACCGCCGTATCGTAGGCCATCTCGTAGAAGATCGTCGGTTCCGTGTATGTGTAGGCAATGGCGGAAGCGCCGGCTGCTTTGGCTTGGCGTACAACGCGGTCGGGCGTTACTTGTTCGCCCATCACCGCCCCGCGGTGCTCCCGCGGGTACTGGGACATGTGGTAGTTCTGACAGTGTGCGCAGTGGAAGTTGCAACCCACGGTAGCGATGGACAGGGAGTCCGCACCCGGGAGAAAGTGGTACAAGGGCTTCTTCTCGATCGGATCAACACTGCGGGCGCTCAGGCGGCCGTAGACGTGTGTGTGAAGCTTCCCCTGCTGGTTGAGACGCACCGCACAGATGCCCCTGGCACCTTCGCTGATCAGACAGCGATGCGCACACAGGTTGCAGCGCACGCGCCCGTCCCCTACCGGCTCCCACAGCATGGCCTCGTGCATGACTCCCGATCATAAACGCCGCGCAGGACGGCGCCAAGGAGGGGGGTCAGGGACGAGGACCGAACAGAACCGTTCCCAGACGGATCATCGTCGCCCCTTCGTCGACCGCCACGGGCCAATCATCACTCATCCCCATCGACAGAACATCGAGCTTCACACCGGGAATACCCTCTGCCTGGAGTTCCCCCAGCAGCTGGCGCATCCGCCGGAAGTGCGGGCGGGAGTCTTCGGGCTTTTGGGGCAACGGTGGCAACGTCATGAGTCCCCGCACCGTGATCCCGGGGAGCGCCGCCATACGGCGCACAAGATCCGCGGTGTCCTCGGGCAGCACACCGGCCTTCTGGGACTCCCGGCCGATGTTGACTTGGACGAGCACGGTCACCGGCGGGGTTCCCTCAACGGCACGATGCAGCCGCTCGGCCAAAGCCACCGAATCCACTGTCTGCACCCAGCTAAACAGCTGTAGCGCCTTGCGCGCCTTGTTCTTCTGGAGCTTGCCGATCATGTGCCACTGGACAGCCTCACCCACAGAAGCACGGAGCCTCTCCACCTCCTGCACGTAGTTGCCGCCCAGATGGACGATCCCCGCACGTACGGCAGCGCGGACTTCGTCCGGCTCCCGGCCCTTCACTGCGGCCAGCACCTGAACGTGCTCCGGTACCTGAGCCAGCACTTCGCGGCAGCGACGCACAACGGGGTCAGGTCTTGCACGATCACATTCGGCCATCACGGTGAGCTTACGTTATCGGAGACTCGATGTGCACGCGTGCCTGGCACAGCCCGTTTGTGCCGCGATCGTGCAAGACCTGACCCCGGTTCTATAATAGGTCGTCAACGAAGGGGGTAGCATGCAGATCTTCCTGGACACGGCGAGCTTGAAGGAGATCAGGGAACTGGCGGACATGATCGACGGGGTGACCACCAACCCGTCGCTGGTGGCCAAGGAGGGGGGCACGTTCCACGAGCTGATCAAGGAGATCTGTGGGATCGTATCCGGTCCCGTCTCGGCCGAGGTGCTGTCCCTGGAACCGGAGGGGATGCTGCGTGAGGCCAGGGAGCTGGCCAAGATCGCCGACAATGTTGTGGTCAAGATCCCCATGGGGCTTCCCGGGATGCGCGCAGTGAGGCAGCTGTCCCAGGAAGGGATTGCCACCAACGTGACGCTGGTGTTCTCGTCCACGCAGGCACTGTGGGCAGCCAAGAGCGGGGCCACCTTCGTGTCCCCGTTCGTGGGGCGCATCGACGACCGCGCCGGGGATGGAATGGACGTTGTGGACGAAATTCTTGAGATCTACGGAAACTACGGCTGCGAGACCGAGGTGATCGTCGCCAGCGTGCGCCACGTTCGCCATGTTGTGGAGTCAGCGTTGCTGGGGGCGGACATCGCCACCGTCCCCTACAAGGTTGCCCGGCAGCTGTTTGAACACCCGCTCACCGCTGAGGGGATTGACCACTTCCTCGAGGATTGGAAAGGGCTACAGGCATGAGCGCAAAGGCTGAAGCAACCCGCAAGGCGTTCGGCGCAGCCCTTGCGGAGGCGGGGGCGGGCGATGAGCGCATCGTGGTGCTCACCGCCGACCTCGGCGGCTCCACCCAGGCCGCTGTGTTCGGCAAGCGCTTCCCGGAACGATTCTTCAACATCGGGGTGGCCGAGGCGAACATGATGGGCATTGCCGCAGGGATGGCCATGGCCGGCTTGCGGCCCTTCGCCACCACGTTCTCCGTGTTCGCCACCGGAAAGGCGTGGGAGCAGGTGCGCCAGGTCATCGCATATCCGAACGTCCCCGTACGTGTTGTGGCCACCCACGCCGGTCTCACGGTGGGGGAGGACGGAGCGTCGCACCAGATGCTCGAGGACATCGCCAACATGCGTGTTCTGCCCAACATGCGTGTGATCGTGCCGGCCGATGGCCCTGAGGCCACGGCGGCCACCCACTTCTTGGCAAGCTACGATGACGGCCCTGTGTACATGCGCCTGGCCCGGGCGGCGTTTCCGGTGGTGCACAACGCAGGCCCAACGTTCACCTTCGGGAAGCTGGATCCCCTTGCTGAGGGTTCCGACGTAGTCCTGTTCGCGTGCGGCGTGATGGTGTCCCGAGCGCTTGAGGCACGGGAAGTCCTTAGCGGGGAAGGCATTTCGGCGGCAGTGGTCAACGTGTCCACCATCAAACCCCTGGATGCGGACGGTGTCGTGCGCTGGGCTCAGAAATGCGGATGCGCGGTGGCTGCCGAGGAGCATCAAGCAGCGGGCGGCCTTGGATCGGCACTGGCCGAGGTGCTCTCCGAGCGTCAGCCGGTCCCGTTGGTGCGTGTCGCCGTCCGCGATTCGTTCGGTCAGTCGGGGGCGGCGGAGGAACTCCTTACGCACTACGGCCTTACGGCGGAGCGCGTCGCCGATGCTGCTCGCAGGGCCATGAAGATGCGGGGGTAGATCGGCTTGTGGCTGTTGGGTTCATGCTTTAGGGTCATGGTGGAGGTGAGTACAATGCGAAGACTGCTCATGATGGCGCTGGGAATCACATTGCTCTCGGTCGCCTGGGCAGGTGCCGACGAGCTCGGGTCCGCTACGATCGACGTCTTCCCGGAGACGCCGACAACATCCGACGTGATCTCCCTCCTGCTCTCGGGGACGTGGCCGGATTCTTGTGTGCCCCAGTCCCCGCAGGTGATACGGCTGGGCAACCGCATCAACGTGGCGACGTCCAACCCCGGCGAGGTCTGCCTCACTGCCCTTACCGACTGGGACCTTGAGGTACCGCTGGGCGAACTGCCCGCCGGCACGTACCACGTGACGGTGACGTACACCGGCCATGACGGAGATCAGAAGACCATCGGTCAACATACCTTTGAGGTATCCGAAGAACCAGAGGACACACCAGGGATTGACCTCGAGATCGTCATCGGGATCGATGACGAAGATGAGGACGAGGAGGCGGACCTCATGTGCGTGAACCCCTACCATCCGGACCTGCTTTTGCTCTTGGCAACCGTGGACGAGGTCCCCTGGGGGGCGTCGATGCCCATGGGGCTCGTCGTCACCACGAGCGCCTACGACCAGGAGTTCATGTTCAGGACCGGACAACGGTATGACTTTGCCGTGTTCGACGCGGCAGGGGAAGAGGTGTGGCGCTGGTCCGACGACCAAGCGTTCCTGATGGCCATTGGCGAAGAGACGTACACCGAAGACGGTGTGCTGTACTTCGCCCGGATGGACACGTCGGTGCTTCCCGAACCCGGAACCTATACGCTGAAGGCCACGCTCACGACCGAGGGCAGGGTTGACGAAGAGGGGGAGGGTCCGGCCCACGTGTGCACGACCTTCACACTGACCGCGGGGTGAGAACCAGCCCGTTCAGTGTGGAGCGCGAACACTGTAAGCACCGACGCCTGCTTGGGTTAAGGTGACGCGCCGAGCAGCAGGGTAGAGCGCACCTGCATGCGAAGGCGCTGGCAGTGTCGCGGCTCGCAGGATCGTAAGCCGGGGCACCGCTCCCGCGGTGCTCCGGCTTGCTGTTACGACGGGATCCTCAACCAGGTCTGCGAACCCGCTCATTCGAGATCGCGCGGGTAGCGGGACTATCAAAACCCGGACCATGGACCAATGCTTAGTGGTGCCAAGAGCCTGTTTATGATACATTCGGATGCTTGGCAGAGGGCTCCAGACGCTGCCACAGGACGGCGGCGTGTTACCCGGCCAGGCACTCTGCGCCCAGTATGGGGGCCGAAGGTGTGTGTCGGAGGGCGTGTACAGTGCGGTTGCTCCCCAGATGAGGCGTGTTGCGCCTTCTGGCGGAAGCTCCTAGGGGCAGCCCAAGCACGCGCTCTCGAGAGCGCGTGCGGGACCACGGTGAGGAAGGACTTCGTCATGGAGCAGCGTTCTGATTTGCACGGAGAGCCGAGCGGTCATACCCGGCCGGCAGTCATCAGCCTCGATCACGGTGACCACTTGTGTGGCCTCTACGAGACTGACGATGAACACCTCCAGATATTGACAGGATTTGTCCTTGGCGGTCTGCGGCACAACCAGAAGGTGGTGTGCATCGATGACAAGGACTCGGCACACGCGTTACGTGCAGAGCTCCTGACACAGGGCGCAGAGGATGCCGAGAAGCGCGGCCAGCTTGTGTTTCTGCCTTCGAGCGGTGCATACGTGCACGGAGGAGCGTTCGACCCCGACAAAACGATCGGCCTTCTGCGGGCGTGGACGGAGCAGGCGCTCGCCGAAGGTTACGCGGCCTTGCGGGTGACCGGAGAGATGAGCTGGGCTCTTGGCAATGTGCGGGGATCGGAGCAGCTGAGCAGCTACGAGGCACAGGTTGACCGGTTCTTCCAGGATAGCGCGTGCATCGGACTGTGCCGATACGATCGTCGGGCATTCCCTCCCGAGATGCTGTTGGATGCGCTGCGTACGCATCCCAAGGCGCTGATCGGCACTCAGCTCTACGACAACTTCCACTACATGCCCCCCGATGAACTGCTGGGCGAGAAGCCGACCGGCAGCGAGCTGGAGCGATGGATCTGGGCACTTGACGCGTTCAGGCGCAGCGAGCAGGCCACGCATGACACCGCGGCGCTCCTCGAGATGGCAGGCCACACGGCGCGCTTCGGCGGATGGCGGTGGGATCTTGCCAAGAACCGAGTTGCCTTCTCCGATACCGTTGCTGCGATCCTGGATCTCCCCTTCGGGTACAGCCGCCCAGCAACGGAGGCCTTCGACTTCATCGCCCCTGCGTGGCGTGAAGATGTCGAGAAGGCGTTCATCGCATGCGCTGAGCAGGGCGTCCCCTTTGACAAGGAGATGGAGATCATCACCAACCGCGGCAACCGCCGTTGGATACGTGTCGTTGCTGAGCCGGTATTGGACGACTCGGGGACGGTCACCGCCCTCCAGGGGGCAACCCAGGACATCACCGAGCGCAAGCAGTCGGCGCAGAGCCAGCTGCAAGCATTGGAAGAATCGCGCTTCCTGCTGGACAACATCCTGACCCAGGTCTGGTTCCTGTCCGATGAGCGCACCTACGGGGCCGTCAACAAGGCCCATGCCGCGTTCATCGGCGTACCGACCGAGGACTTGGAGTTCAAGGACATCTACGACATCCTTCCTGACGAGGTCGCAGACATCTGCTACGAGGCCAATGTGGAGATCTTCACCTCCGGAAAGCCGCTTCACACCGAGGAATGGGTGCCCAACGCCTCGGGCGAACCCCGGCTCCTTTCGATCCTGAAGTCCCCCCAACTGCGCGCCGACGGCAGCGTGGCGTGTCTCGTCTGTTCCGCCGAGGACATCACCGAGCGGAAGCGGACTGAGGAGCAAGTTCGACAGCGGCTGGAACTCCTAAGTTCGGTGTTCGACGAAGCGGGGATCGCGTACAACATCCTCGACGCCCAGTTCCGCTACATCGAGGTCAACGCGTTGGCCGCGCGCAACATCGGCCAACCGGCCGAACAGATCGTGGGCAGAACCATCTACGAGGTCGTTCCCGAATTCGCTGGAGCGATCGAAGGCTCCTTTCGGAAGGTTCTGGAGACGGGGCAGGCTGATCGGAGCATCACCGTTGCCGGCCCCTTACCGGGGCGTTCGGAGAAGACCGTGTACTGGCTCTCCCACCACATTCCGGTGGCGCTTCCCACCGGAGAGACCGGCATCGCAGTCGTCGCCATCGACATCACCGAGCGCAAGCACGCTGAGGAAGAGCTGCAACGGAGCGAGACCGTCTACCGAACCCTGTTCGAGGAGATGCCGGTGCCCCTTGCGGAGGCGGACTACTCCCAGGTGAAGCGGGAGATGGATGCCTTGCGTGGGGCGGGCGTGACCGATCTTGAGGCTTACCTCGATGCCCAGCCGGAGGTCCTGTCGACGTGGGCTCAGAAGATCCGCCTTGTGAGCGCGAACAAAGATGCGCTGCGGCACTCCGGGGCACCCAACGAGGGAGAGCTGGAACACCTCACCCAGCGGCCCCCCCAAGGGATCCACGCCGAGATGCTCCGCCACGTGTGCGCAGAGTTGTACCGAGGGTCGACCCGCGCAACGTGGAGCGGTACGGCACAGAGTCCACAAGGGAAGACGCGTGAGGTCGTGTTCCACCTTACGGTGGTCCCCGGTCATGAGGAGCGTCTGGACCGCATACTCGTCGCCATGGAGGACCATACGGAGCAAGCACGCGCGCGGGAGGCTGCGCGCCAGAGCTACACCAGGTTGTCCAGCCTGTTCGACAAGACCGTCGCTTCCCTGGCCACAATGGCTGAACTCCGGGATCCGTACACGGCCGGGCACCAACAACGGGTAGCACACCTGGCACGTGCGATCGGCAGACGGATGGGCATGGACGAAGAGAGGGCGTTGGGCCTCCACGTAGCCGCGAGCTTGCACGACATTGGCAAGATCGCGATCCCCATTGAACTGCTGACCAAGCCCGGTCGCATCAGCGAGCTTGAGTTCAGCCTGATACGTGGCCATCCCGTGGTTGCGCACGACATCCTGGCGGGAATCGACTTCCCGTGGCCCGTGGCGCAGACGGTGCTCCAACACCATGAGCGCCTGGACGGCTCCGGCTATCCAAACGGTCTCAAGGGCGATGAGATCATGCTGGAGGGGCGCATCTTGGCTGTGGCCGACGTGCTGGAAGCCATGGCCTCACACCGACCGTATAGACCGGCGTTGGGGGATGAGGCGGCCCTGGAGGAACTCCAGTCTGGTGTGGGAACGCTGTACGAAACCCAGGTGGTGGACGCGTGTTGCCAGCTGTTCGCCGAAGGGTTCACTCTGGCGAAGGCCATCGACAGACCCAGCACGCCTAAACCGTAGCACCGGCTTTTTCCTAGAACACGCCGGAATCCCGCTCGGGGGATACTCCCCATCGGTTCCGCCCCGGGCGGCGCTCAGGTTGGCGGGTCTGCCCCTTCATGATGGGACGTCATGTGCTGCGGGGCGATGAACAACCGATACGGTTCCGCCAACTCCCAATACGGGTTCTGCACCGGACGCAGGACATGCGGGGGGTTGGTGAGAACCTGCCAGGCGACGTACCGTGCCGTGGCCGCGATGTCGTCCCGGGCCACGAGGTCCTCGCGGCTGAACCAGTACACGGCATCGACCTCACTGCCGTCAGGTGTGGGTTCCTGGGGCGCTTCCTCGGTGACCGCCAGCACAGCGAAGACATCGTTGGTCGGCCCCGCGAGACGCTGGCGAATGGCAAGGACACCACGGGAGGAGACCACCAACCCAGTCTCCTCAAACACTTCGCGCACCACAGCCTCATCGAGCGTCTCTTCCCGTTCCACATACCCCCCCGGAAGGGTCCACTTCCCCTTCAGCGGGCTGCCCATTTGGCGCACGAACAACACCGTGCGGTCACGCACGAGGATCCCGCCCACGCCGACGGAATACCCCTGTCGGTAACGAGCTATGTCCACGATCTTGTCCTTTCCCCCTTAGGGACCCCGTGACCAAGAGCCTCAGACAGACCAGTCGTCGGTCTCCAGGGCTAACGGTATTGGAGCACACGGTTGGGTGGGGCGCCGACCGAGGCCCGGAGAGACAGAACTGCCGGGGGGCAGAACGACTAAGGGCAGTGCCGCTGCCCTCTTGCTGCCCCCCTATAGGCTTCGCGTACTACGGAAGACGCCGCTCCTCGAGAGCAGGCAGGAAAGCGTCCGTGAAGATCTCCTCCACGGACGGTGTACGCTCCAGATCTAGCGTTTCAACCACGGTGCTGATGTGCATGCTGAGTCGCTCGGGATCGGCGGCACCAAAACCATGGATCTCGACATTCGGCGTGTAGATCAGCTCAGCAATGGCAAGATCCAGGCGCCTTCGTTCCACAGCTCCATCGACGAGCGGATCACGCTCGAGCAATACTTCGATCGTACGGTCCGGATCCTCGATCGCGTGCAGCCATCCGCGAATGGTGCCTTGGACAACACCGCGCACGAGTTCAGGATAGTTGGCAATGATGCTCGGCCGTGTGAGAAGTGCAAGCCCGTACATCTCCAGCCCGTACGCAGGATAGTGAAAAGCGACGATGTCGTCGGGAGGTATCCCCATACCCTCAAGCGTGATGATCGCGTCCAAGAAAGGCGCGGTGGCGTCCACCCGCTTCTGCACCAACATGGTCTCCCGTAGCTCCGGCGCCAGCGTCTGCCATGACACGCTCTCCGGATCGATGCCCACAAGCTTGGCAAAGGCCGGGAACATACGCCGGGAGGCGGAGCCTGCAGGTGCTCCGATGCTGCGACCTTCCAAGTCGGTCGGTGTGGCGATGCCCGTTTCCCGCAGCGTGAGAACGCACAGGGGTGAGTAGTCGTAGATGATGGCAACCGCAGTAAGCGCCTCGTCGGGATGCGCAGCGTTGAACTCGACGAGCGTCGCTAGGTCGGCAATGCCGAAATCGTAGACGCCGGCTGCGATCTTCGAAATCGCATCCGCTGAACCATAGCCACGGTCGATGCGTATGGATATTCCCTCTTGCGCGTAGTAGCCCTCCACATCCGCAAGGAGGTACGCAGCGTACACACCTTGCCATGCCCAGTCCGTGGTGAACGTCACTGCCGCACTCGACGCAAATGCGGGGGCTGCAGGCTGAATAAAGGCAAGGACAGCCAGCGCCAAGACCGTAAGACAACACGCGAAAGCAAGCTTCTTCCATGGCCTAGAAAGCTGCAGATGCTTCATCGAATCAACACCTCCTGTCGGTTTGGGGTTGCTCTGGTGTCGCCCTCATTGCTTCTCTCGATCACCTCCTTACATACCCTTCCGCCGGTGAACGCAGCAGCATCCTTCGCACAGAGGGCTACCCCAACAACAGAACCGCTGCGATGACGATCACCGCTAGGGCCACCAACACGACGATCGGTACGATGCTCATCTTCCCTCCTCCTTGGTTCTACAATACTACACTGCTGCCCCCATCACCCCCAACGCACGGCGGCACCGACGAGCGCTAGCGGTGGATGTCGATGCGGCGGCGCTCAGGGCTGAGGACGGTGAACTTGACCCACAGGGCCCCGTGAGGGATGAGATCCGGTATGCGGTCGGCCCACTCCACAACGGACACCCCCTCCTCGGGCGGAAGGAGCTCATCGAGCCCCACTTCGCCAAACTCAGCCGGATCGTAGATCCTGTAGGCGTCCATGTGATGCAGGGTCAATGTCCCTCGGTGTGTGCGGGCAAGGACGAAGCTCGGTGAAAGGACAGCCTCCCTGACAAACAAGCCTCGCGCTAACCCTTGCACGAACGTGGTCTTCCCTGCACCGAGTTCACCCACCAGGGCCACCACGTCCCCATGCTTCAGATGACCCGCGAGTTCCTCACCCAGCCTTTGGGTTTCCTCGGGGCCTTCGGCCACCACAGTACGTTCCATCTAGCTCCTGAGGCGCATGCCCATGGGGGCAAGGAGCGCCAGAATGCGCCGGACAGCCTGATCGACGTCCTCAGAAGCCAAGGTCCGCTCAGGATGGCGAAAAGTGAGCTCGTAGGTCAGGCTCCGTTGCCCCTCTCCAAGACGATCCCCCTCATAGAGGTCGTACAGGAAGCAGTCTTCCACGAGTGCTTCGCTGAGGATGGCTTCCCTGAGCTTGCCCTCCGGGACATCCCCCGGGCCGATGAGCGACAGATCGCGCTTGGACACGGGGTAGCGGGGAAGGGGACGGTGCGTTGCCTTGTCTTGGGCATCCAACAGGGCACGCACGTCGACCTCCAGCGCCTGCACACGGTGGCGCCCAGGAAGGTCGGTGCACAGCTCGGGGTGCACCTCGCCCAACCAACCCACGGTACGTCCATCGCGTACCACCGATACCCGCCGGCCGGGATGAAGGCTTTCACCTGTGGAGGGCTCAAGCGAGAATCCACCCATGTGCAGCGCCTCGAGCAACCGCTCCCATACACCCTTCAGATGCTGGGGGCCGTAGGCTCCCTTGCCCGCAAGGGGCTGGGGAGGACGGCCTGCAAGCACGATACCCAGCTTCTCGAGCTCAAGACGTTCCCCGTTCTCCTCGGTGAACACGTGCCCGACCTCGAACAACGCCACCCCCGGCGTCTGCGTCTCCAGCGCATGCCGAACCACAGCCATGAGACCTGGCAAGAGCGATGCCCGAAGGCCTTCTCCACCTTGGGCCATGGGATTGCGCAGGAGCACCTGAGCTTCGTGGGCGGGGGCGAGGCTCGTGGTCATCGCCTCCATGAGCCCTAGCGCAGCGCAGGTCCTCCGCACAAGGTCAGCGAACTGCTCATAGGGTTCCTTGGACCCGAGCGTCGGCGCGACACGCGGTGGTTGGGCCGTGATCGCTCTGTAGCCGTACACGCGCGCCACTTCTTCGATGAGGTCAATGCCGCGAACGAGGTCACCACGCTGCGGGGGTACCTCCACATGCCAGGTGTCCCCAATGTCCTCCACCTTCATCCCCAAAGATGCCAGCGCCCGGCAGACTTGGTCGTCGGGGATCTCCACACCCAACACGTGTGGCACGCGGGCCTTCCCCAAAGAGACGACACGCCGTTCCTGAGGAAGGGGATAGGCGTCCACGGATCCCGGCGCGATCTGAGCGCCGGTGACCTCGGCCAGCAGCGCGCAACAACGGCGGGACGCAAGATCCGCCACATCGGAGGCGATGCCCCGCTCGAACCTGTGTGAGGCCTCGGTGCGCAGTCCCAGCGTCCTCGCGGAGCGACGGATGCGCAGCGGCAAGAAACACGCCGCCTCAAGGACCACATCCTTCGTGCTCGCGTCCACTTCGCTGTCCTCCCCGCCCATCACACCAGCCACGGCCACGGGACGATCCCCAGCCGTGATCAGCAACACTTCAGAACTGAGTTCCCGCTTTACACCATCGAGCGTGGTGAGGTGCTCGCCCTCCCGGGCGCGGCGCACCCCGATCACTGGATCCCCCAGCCGCACTTGGTCGAACGCATGGAGCGGGTGCCCGAGTTCCAGCATGACGTAGTTCGTGACGTCGACAACCGGCGCCAGGGAACGCATCCCCGCCTTGGCCAGCCGCGCCTGAAGCCACACCGGAGAGGAGGACGTTCCGATCCCCCGAACGAGGCGGGCGACGTAACGCGGGCACTCGGTGGGTTCCTCGATCACCACCTGCAACACGTCGGAAGCGGGCTTACCTGTCTCGGCAAAAGAGACCTTAGGATCGGCGAGCGTGCAGCCAAGCAGGGCCGCGACTTCGCGGGCCACGCCGAACACCCCGAGGAGATCGGGGCGGTTGGAGGTGATGGAAAGGTCAAACACGACATCGGGTGCCTCAACGAGCTCCGCGATGTCCGCCCCGAGTTTCACACCCTCGGGTAGAACCCACACACCTTCGGATTTTGCTTCCAGTCCAAGCTCAGCTCGGGAAAGCAGCATCCCTTCGCTCTTAACCCCACGGAGATCACGCCGCTCCACCACGCCACCGGGAAGTCGCGCGCCAGGAAGGGCATACGGTACGCGCTGACCTTGCGCCACGTTGGGGGCGCCACAGACCACCTCGTGCACGCCGCCGTGTGTGGCCACCGTGCACACGGTGAGCTGGCCCGCAGAGGGGTGCTGCTCCACAGCACGCACCTCACCCACCACCACACCTTCCACGGGACCGAACGGATCGACAGCCTCCACTTCCAGTCCGGCCAAGGTCAGCCGCTCGGCCAGCTCATCGGCGTCCACATCCGCCACATCCACATACTCAGCCAACCACTTGAGGGGTACGCGCATGCCCGCTCCTGTCGCCCCACTTAGGGGCCTACATGTCCACCCCGAAATACAGCATCCCGGGACCCGCTGGGGAGACGGGCCACACAAGCCCCACCACCACTCGAAAACCGAGTAGTCCTCCCAAGGCTTCCACGGTGGTCCACAGCTCCCCGCCCGCCTCGACGTAGGTGGGCATTGTGACCCATTCCGAAGGATCGCTCCACACCCGCCCGGCACTGAGGAAGAGCCGGGGGATGACTTCGCTCAACAGAGCTGCTCCGGCAAGGAGGTAATCGGGCCGCTGGTCCGGAAGCCAGAGCGAAAGCGTTCCCGACACCTTGTACTGCCCCACCGGGGAGGGCGGCGTGATGGGCGGGGCGCCCAAGGTGTAGAACTCTCGTAGCCTGAACTGAAACTCACGGGGCAGGGTATCGCTGGACAGCCCCCCTTGCGCTGAGAGTTGGATGTAAGTCCTGGGGAACGCCCGCTCCTCAACCAGCATCGCCAACGAGATCCGTCCCGCCTGTGCAGCAGGATCAACGAGAAGCGAAGCCGCGCCGAGCTGCACATGACGCACGACTTCTTGCCACGAGAAGGCCAATTCGGTCACCCACCGCGGCGTACGGGCCACGGTGAGCGACAGCTGGCCCGCAGGCATCCAGTAGGTTCCCGGGGAACCGATGTGCGGTGTCGACCACAGATGCCGGGTCAGGGACAGCTGACCAACGAGCGTGTCCGTGATCTGTGCCCGACCGGAGATCGAGAAATCCCTTCCGTAGCGCACCCATCCGGAAACCGCCTGGAATTGCGGGATGATCTCCCAACCGAATCGGTCGAGGTAGCGCAGCGACAGTGCTTGGGTAGCCGGGTCCGCCTGGAT
This sequence comes from Candidatus Acetothermia bacterium, assembly GCA_003552425.1. The sequence goes on from PUMC01000038.1 coordinate 13,323, forward strand.
GAGGTACGCATCCAAGGGGAGCTTGCTACGGTCCATCGCCACGACGTACTTCCGGGGCCAGTGGTTGTTCAACCTGTGGATGTCCGGGACGCGGTGTTCGGGGTCGATCACCACGCGACGGACATAGAAGTCCGTTTCGAACGCCATCGTCATCCGGTCATCGTCCTCGGGCTCCCAGGTGCGTGTCGTTCGCTCATCGTCCGACCCGACGACCACAACCGGTACGGGAAGGAAACCGCTGCCGGTCCGCTCGAGGTGTACATGCGTTACGTAACGTTCGCCGTCGTGCTTCCTGTCCATCCCCGTGACGGCATAGTCCGCCTGCCCGTCGCCCCACACCCAGTCCTCGAAGAACGCGTCCAAGTCCTGACCGCTCACGTCCTCGACCAGGCTGTGGAAGTCCTCCACGGAGAGCCATGCCCCGCGGTAACGATCGTGGGTTTCGCGGAGTGTCGCGTCGAGGACATCCTCGCCGATCAGGTGCGCCAACGCTCGCAGAACGAGCGCTCCCTTCTCGTACAACCGAACGGCACTCGCTTGCAGGTACTCCACCTCGCTCGTGGGCCTAACGAGCGGCTCATCGAACCCCATGAACACCGTGTCCACGTACGGCAGCTCCACCATATGTTCACGAAGGTTGAAGAACCCGAGGGCATTGTCCAGCAGTGTCTCACCCAGGCCAGGCCGTTCAGGGCGGAAGACGTTGCCTTCTTGCGCACCGTAGCGGTCCTCAAACCAGCGCATGGCTGTGTATTGGGCGAACCCCTCCGATAGCCAGTTCTCAGCGTCGAAATCGGCACCGACACCGATTCCCCACCACTGGTGGGCGATCTCGTGCGCGAGGATGAACTGTCCAAGACGGCTCAGCGTACCTGGAGCCGTAAGGTCCGAGCGTCGGAACAGCCAACTGGGCATGAACGCGACACCGTCGGCAGCGAACGCCATTCCTCGGTCGGTGGGGTGTTCGATGAGCAGCAGCCGATCGAACGGGTACGGTCCGTACCGTTCCTCGAAGTACTCAAGGATCTCCCACACGTAGGTTGCCATGGCGCGGACCTTGTCCTCGTGCCCAGGCAGGGCGACCAGTTCCACGTTCAACGTCCGGCCCTCAAGACGGACGACCGTTAGCTGATCCTCGGGGGCGATGAACAACGTCATCGAACGCACGGGCTCGCCGAAACCCGCCTCATAGACGATCTGCTCGCCCTCGTCGGAACGCGTTACATCACCGGGCAACACGGCCGACCAACCCTCAGGGACCTCCAGCCGCACGTGGTAGTCGTGGGCGAGCATCACCTGAGGGAGGTAGCTGTTCTCCACAGGAGGCGTGGGCAGGGGATGCCAGCCGAAGCGCCATGTGTAGACCTCACCCACGCGGCCCGGCTCGGCGTACCGTATGCGTGGGAAGCGCGAGCGAAAGGCGATCCTCAGCGCTCCCGCTCCCTCAGGAAGCTCGATGCGAAGCAGTACATCCTCCAACGAGTACGTCTGCATTGTGGGGGGCGCCGCCAGGAGTTCGTAGTCCAGCGAGCGCTCCTCATCACCGTCTACCCACCACACGCCGTCGATCTCCGTCCACGAAGGATCGAACCCCCATGGGTAGGTTTGATCCTCCACGTATCCAGCCACGTGCGGGTTCGGCTCGCGCCCCAAGTTGGCCGGCAGGGAGAACCACGCAACCTCGGGAGGTGTTTCCCAGCGCACCAACTGGGTTCCGGTAAGCAAGTGTTCGTCGGGGGAGAATGTCGCGTCCACGGAGGTGGTCGCCCCCAGGCTTGTGAAGCCTACCAACAAAAAAGCGCCCAGCACCAGGGCTGTGCTTCGCATAGGTTCCTCCTTCGGCTTCAATCTTCGTCGTCGCTGCCTTCCTCCTGCGGCAAGATGGCGATGCGGACAGAGATGATCTCCCGTTCAGACGCCTCCTCTACAGTGAGCAGCACGCGGTCCAATCGAATCCTTGCTCCAGGATCAGGGATGTCGCCCAACTCCTCAAGGATCAACCCAGCAATCGTCACCACGTCCTCCCCAGAGAGGTCGAGGCCCAGGGTCTGGTTCACCATGCGCACCTCGGCGTCACCATCGACCACGGCCTCGCGCGGAGACAGACGGCGGATCAGCTGTCGGGTCCGGGGGGTGTCGTACTCATCCTCGATCTCTCCTACGATCTCCTCCAGGATGTCCTCCAGCGTCACGATGCCCGCCACCCCTCCGTACTCGTCGACCACCACAGCCATGTGCACACGCTCCCGCTGGAATTCGCGGAGCAACACGTTGTTCGGCTTGGTGGTTGGCGTGTAGTAGACCGGGCGCAAGATCTCCCTGAGGTTCGCCTCGTCACCGTTGGCCATCAGCGCAAACAGATCCTTGACATAGAGAAGCCCGAGCACGTTGTCGCGGTTCTCCTCGTACACCGGGTAGCGCGAATGTCCGTCTCGGACGACGAACTCCGCCAGATCGGAGAGCGCGGTGTTCACCTCGATGGCTTGCATGTCCGTACGCGGCACCATGACCTCCTCGGCCGTGGTCTCGTCAAGGGCAAGCACCCGCCGGATCATGTCCCCGTCGTGTGCGGCGATGGTTCCCCGCTCTTCCCCCTCTTCGATAAGCGTGATCAGATGATCCTCAGAAACAGCTGCCTCCTCCCGCTCGAGCATCTGCTCACCGAACGGCCGCAGAAAGACCTGGGTGAGCCGCCGCAGACCCCGCACAAGGGGATGAAGCAGCCGTGTGAGTCGCCACACCGGCCCCACCACAGCAAACGCTACCCACTCGGCACGGTTCTTGGCCAGGGTCTTCGGCGTAATCTCGCCGAACATGAGCAAGGCCAAGGTCATGACACCCGTGGTGATCATGGCCGACACATACTGCGGAAGGTCGGCGGGGAGCAACCGCAAGAACAAGAGCGTGGCCAACGCTGATGCGCCCACGTTCACCAGGTTGTTCATGATGAGCAGCGTGGTGATCAGATCGTTGGGTTCATCCAGCAAGTGCTGTAACGCCCGCCGCTTCTTGGGCTTGCGCTCCATCATGTGCCGGATGCGCAGCTCATGAAGCGAGGTCACGGCTGTTTCGGAACCGGAGAAGAAAGCTGAGAGGAGCAACAACACCAGGAGTACCAGTAATTGCGATCCTGTCGACACTCGTTTCCTCACCTCAAAGGTTGTTCCATGTGCACGCAATTATAGCTGGGCTGCACATGGGCGACCAGTGAAGGGGCCCAACGAAGGAGCGTGCACTTCACCGTCGCAGCCGGGGTACCTTGCCCGCTACAATGGGAGGAGGGAGGAGGGAGGACGGGTGGAATCCGACAAACTGCTCGAGGAGCTGCGTAAGCTGTGTGCTTTGGTCCGTGAGGAAGGCTTGAGCGAGCTCACCGTCGTTGAAGAGGGACGCAGGATCACCTTGCGAAGGCCCACGGAAGTCCCGGCGCACGTGCCGGTGTGCGCAGAGCCCGCTCCGGAGGAGTATGTGCGTTCGCCGGTCGTGGGGACGTTCTGGCAAAAACCGGCGCCGGGACAGCCGCCGTTCGTCACCGTGGGGGATGCGGTATCGCCGGGGCAGGTCCTGTGCGTGGTGGAGGCCATGAAGGTCATGAACGAAATCCGCGCAGACCGCGCCGGGATCATCGACGACATCCTGGTGGAGGACGGATCGCCGGTGGAGTACGGACAGCCGCTGTTCGTGCTGCGCACCACACCCTGACCGTGGAAAAGGTCCTGATTGCCAACCGCGACGAGATAGCGCTCCGCATCCTCGACGCGTGTCGGGAGCAGGGCCTGAGCGCGGTCGCTGTGTTCTCCGAGCCGGAGCGCAACGCGATGCACGTCCGCGAGGCAGCGGAGTCGGTCTGCCTTGGGCCCGCCGATCCGCGGCGCTCCTACTTGTCCGTGCCCGCGCTGATGGCTGCCTGCGAGGTGACCGGCGCCGACGGACTCCACCCAGGGTACGGTTTCCTCTCGGAGAGCGCTGAACTGGCTGAAGTGTGCGCCGTTCACGACATCACGTTCGTCGGTCCCCCACCTAATGTCCTGGCTCGAACAGGGGATAAGGCTGCAGCCAAGCGTCTGGTGGCCGAAGCGGGGATTCCCGTGCTCCCCGGGTCCGAACCGATCGACGATCAAGCGGAGCTGGGCAGGACCGCTGAGGCACTGGGCTTCCCGCTCTTGCTGAAGGCCGCGGCAGGAGGTGGAGGGCGGGGCATCCGCGTTGTGCGAACCCGAGAAGAGCTTCTCCCTGCGTTCTCCCGCGCCCGGGAGGAGGCGTTGGCGGCATTCGGCGACGGACGTGTGTTCTTGGAACGGTTCATCCCCTCTCCCCGACATGTGGAGGTCCAAATCCTCGCGGACGGTTACGGCAATGTCGTGCACTGGGGCAGTCGCGACTGCACGGTGCAACGCCGCCACCAGAAGCTCGTCGAGGAAGCGCCGGCCCCAGGCCTGCCCCCCGACCTTCGGGAGCTCCTTTCCAAAACGGCTGTGGATGCTGCCCGAGCTGTGGGTTATGTGGGCGCGGGGACGGTCGAGTTCCTCATCGACGGCGACGCGTACGCCTTCATCGAGGTCAACGCCCGCATTCAGGTCGAGCATCCCGTGTCGGAAGTGCTGGTGGGAAGGAACTTGATCAGGGAACAGCTGAGGATCGCTCAAGGCGAGCAGCTGGGTTACCGACAGCGTCAAGTGGAGTTCTGGGGACACGCGATCGAGTGCCGGATCAACGCCGAGGACCCGTCGCGGGACTTCCTGCCATCGTGTGGGCGGTTGTGCCTCCGCCAGCTGCCCGGAGGGGTGGGCGTGCGCGTGGACTCCGCGCTGTACAACGGGATGCCTGTGTTGCCCTACTACGATCCCCTGCTGGCCAAGGTGATCGCCTTTGGCGAGACCCGCGAAGAAGCACGCATTCGCATGTACGCGGCGTTGCGGCGCTTCCGGATCAGCGGGGTGGCAACCAACCGCGAACTCCTGATCGAGATCATCTCCCACCCGGATTTCGCCGCCGGAAGGTTGGGCACCGACTTCCTTGAGCGCATGGCCTGACAACCGTAGACTTCCCGTGTGTTCGAGTCTCTCACACAGCGGCTGAATCAAGTCTTCCAGCAGCTCCGCGGGAAGGGCTACCTCACCGAGGCTGACGTGCGCGGAGGCCTCCGTGAGATCCGTCTCGCCCTGCTGGCAGCCGACGTGCACTACCAGGCCGTGCGGCAGCTGCTCGCTGAAGTGGAAGAAGAGGCCACCGGGAAGCGGGTATTGGAGTCCGTGTCCCCAGGGCAGCAGCTCTTGGGGGTCGTGCGCCGGAGCATGATCGGCCTGATGGGCGGCGAGCGGAAGCCGCTCAAGCTCACCGGCCGGCCTGCGGTGGTGCTCCTCGTGGGCCCCGTCGGCGGAGGGAAGACGACCACCGTGGGAAAGCTCGCCGGCACGCTGAAGAAGCGAGGCCGAAAGGTTCTGCTGGTGTGTGCCGATCCGTACAGGCCTGCAGCAACTGAGCAGCTGGAGACCCTCGCCAACAAAGTCGGGGTGGACTTCGCCAGCGCCTCCTCCGATCCCGTGCGAACAACCGAGGAACTTGTGAAGGGGGCGCAACGGACGCTGCACGATGTCCTCGTGGTGGATACCCCAGGGGTGCCGCCGGGAGAGACCCCGGAACCCCTGTTCCAGGAGCTCGTCCAGGCGCTTACTCCCTCGGACATCCTGCTTGTCCTCGATGCGCTGGTGGGGCAGGAGGCGGCGGGCATCGCGGAGACGTTCCTGCCACTGGGCGTCACGGGTGTGGTACTGACCAAGCTAGACGGGGACGCTCGCGGTGGGGCGGCGTTGTCGGTTCCCGCACGCACGGGCCAACCCATCCTGTTCATCGGCACGGGCGAGCGCCCCGAGGACTTGGAGCCGTTCCATCCCGACAGGATGGCCGATCGGATCCTGGGCCTGGGCGACCTCCAGGGGCTGGCCGAGCAACTGCAAGAGGCCGGGGTGAAGCAAGTGGAGACGGCGCGCGTGCGTCAGGGTACCCTAACCCTGGAGGACTTCCTCGAGCAGCTTGAGGCCATGAACCAAGCCGGGCCTGTGTCGCAATTCCTGTCCAAGATACCTGGGTTCAAGCAGCAGGAAGCGGACGATCCTGAACTGGAGAACGAACTGCGGCGTGCGCGGGCGATCATCCAATCCATGACCCTTGAGGAGCGGCGCAGTCCGAATATAATCGGAGCCAGCCGGAAACGTCGCATTGCCCGTGGCTCCGGCACCACCGTCCAGGAGGTCAACCGCTTGCTTTCGCAGTACGATGGCGCGCGTCGGTTGGCACGGCAGTTTGGCCGTCAGCGAACACCTCCGGGACCGGGGAATCTAAGGTTGGGGTGAGAAATGGCACCGAAGATCAGGCTAAAGCGCACAGGCAAGAAGAAGCAAGCCAGCTTCAGGATCGTTGTGGTGGACAGCGATGCCAAGCGGGACGGGCGTTCGCTCGAGGAGATCGGGCACTACTTCCCCCATGCTGAGCCTGCCGAGATCAACGTGGACCGCGACAGCGCGCTGGGCTGGCTGAGCAAAGGCGCCCAACCCACCCCCGCGGCCCGCCGGCTATTGTCGAGGCTCGGTGTGATGCAGGCGTGGCATGAACAGCGGTACGGACGTCAACCTCAGCAAGACGCTGGTTGAACTCGCGCGTTTCCTTCTGAAGTCCATTGTGCGGGATCCCGATGGGGCCACGGTGGACCATGTCTGGACGCCGACCATGGACCTCATTGTCCTGCGCGCCAAGGGCAAGGGGCGTCTGCATCCACGCGATGTGGACGCCATCGGGCAAGTGGTCCACGCAGTGGGGAAACAACGCAACCGTGAGGTCACGGTCGACCACCCATGAGGTTCGATGTCGTATCGATGTGGCCGGATATGCTGCGTCCCTTCGTGGCCGAAGGGACGCTGTGGGCTGCCCAGCAGCGTGATCTGATCGAAGTTCATCTTCATCGTCTGGACGACTTCTCCCTGCAGGGAAGGCCCATGGTGGACGACCGCCCGTTCGGCGGAGGCGCAGGCATGGTGATGCGCCCCGAGCCGTTCACCCGGGCTGTGGAAGCCATCCGCTCGCAGCTGGGCAGGCATCCGTTCACCGTGCTCCTATCCCCCCAAGGGGTGCTCCTCGATCAGCGATTGGCCAAGGAGCTGGCCCACCAACGCGCGTTGACAGTGCTCTCGGGACGTTACGAAGGGGTGGACGAACGGGTGGCGGCCCAATGTGACCTGGAACTCTCCATCGGCGATTACGTGCTGGCCGGAGGCGAAGTGGCTGCGGCTGTCGTGCTGGAGGTCGTGGCACGGATGGTACCTGGCGTTGTGGGTCGGCACGCATCGGCCGCCACGGATTCCTTCTACAGCGGCCCCCTCCTGGGGCATCCACAGTACACCCGACCCCGAACCTTCCACGGGATGACCGTGCCCAAGGTCCTCATGTCCGGCGACCACGAGAAGATACGGCGGTGGCGAGCCGTGGAAGCCTGGCGTAAGACCCTGCGCCATCGGCCGGATCTGGTGGGGCTTGATGGATAGGCAGAGGTCGGGCTTCTACATCGCCTTGCTGCACTTCCCGATGCGCAACCGGCGCGGGGAGATCGTAGCCACCGCGCTCACGAGCATGGACGTCCCGGACATCGCGCGCAGCGCACGCACGTATGGGGCCAAGCGGTACTTCATCGCCACACCGCTTCCTTCCCAACAGCACATCGCGACGGTGCTGCGCGACTTCTGGTTCAGCGAGGATCCGAGCTCCACGCGGCGGCAGGCGATGGAGCTCGTGCACATATGCGCGAATCTTGGAGATTGCTACGAGGAAATCGAACAGCTGGAGGGGAAACCCCCCTTCGTGCTTGGAACCAGCGCCCGGGATGGCTTACCCTACCCGTTGGTCGACTGGCCGGAGGCGCGCCGGCTCATCGCCGAGCGCCCCGTACTCGTGTGCTTTGGCACGGGGCATGGCATGGCCGATGAGCTGCTGCAGGCTTGTGAAGGGGTTCTGCCCCCAGTGAAGGGCGGAACCGAGTACAATCACCTGTCCGTACGGGCCGCAGTGGCCATCGTTTTGGACCGTCTAAAAGGAGTCAATCATGGCAGGGATGGATGATCTAATCCGCGCATTGGAACAGGACGCGCTGCGCGACGTTCCCGAGTTCGGCACGGGGGACATCGTTCGTGTTTACGAACGGGTGTCCGAGGGGGCGCGCGAACGGCTTCAACCGTTTGAAGGTGTTGTGCTCAAGCGTTCGGGGTCCGGAACGGGGGCCACGCTCACGATCCGAAAGATCGCGGCCGGCGTGGGTGTGGAGCGCACGTTCCCTGTGCACCACAAGCTCGAACGCATCGAGGTGGTGAGGAGCAACAGCATCCGGCAGGCACGCCCTTACTGGCTGAGGAGGATAACACGGCTCCACAAGATCGGGTAAAGCAACGCCGCTGGGGGCGACGCAAGAAGCGCAAGGAGCGCAAACCCCCATGGATTGTCCGCCTGCTGCGGCGGCGGGGAGTGCGTCTCTCGCCCCGTGGGGAGTGGGCGCTTGGGTGGCTGGAGACGCTGGTCGTCGCCGGCGCTGCTGCTGCCTTGATCATCTCGTTCGTCACGGTGCGGATGACCGTACCCACCGGCTCGATGAACCCCACGATCGTCCCGGGTGACTCCTTCTTCGTCGATCGGATCTCGTACTACTTCACCGAGCCCGATGTGGGTGACGTGATCGTGTTCTGGCAGCTGGAAGAGGGTCGCCTCACCTCCGTGACGGACGGCAGCCCCGCCGACCAGGCGGGTCTGCGCGCCGGGGATTGGCTGGTCGCCCCACAGTACCCTGATACGGGTCTCGGAGGTGAACCCGTCCCCTCCCGGCGTACGCTGCATCAACGCATCGAGGACGCTCAAGGGGGCGAACTCGAGGCTACGGTGTTGCGCGAGGGTGCGGGCATGCTTCGCACGACACTCAACGTGCCCCAGGACGCGCGTGATCTCTCGGCACTCGGGATCGGCGCCTCGATCCGCCAAGTGCGGTATGTCAAGCGGCTGATCGCTGTCGGGGGGGA
>PUMC01000093.1 GCA_003552425.1 Candidatus Acetothermia bacterium
CGCCCGCCGCCACGGAGGCCGGCGTGAGACACAGCCCGACCCGTGAGCAGCAGGCGATCGTAGGGTCCGACGGTCGGGTTGTCACGATCAACGCCCGGGCCGGCACCGGGAAGACGACCACCCTGCGCATGATCGCGGAGCGCTCCGAGGGTACGCGGGGTCTGTACCTCGTGTTCAACAAGCGCGCGCAACTCCGAGCGCAGGCGGTGTTCCCACCCCACGTGGACGTGCGCACGGTGCACTCGCTGGCCTTCGGCAGCGCGCGCCGCGGTCAGCGCTGGCGGCTGGGTCCCGAACTGGGACCGGCCGCCTTCCTGATGGCTTACGCGGACATGGGCGAGGAGCAACACGATCTGGCAGGGCTATCGCATTCGTTCCTCGGCTACTTCATGGCCGCGCCCTATCCACGCCTTGAACAGGCCGTGCAGCCGTTCTCCGAGCGGTGGCTCACGGACACGCAACGCGCCGTCTTCAGCCGCCACGAGGAGCGGGTTACCGACGCTTGCCGAAGCCTGCTTGCAGCGTGGTACCAAGGAACCGTGGAGTGCCCCCATGATTTCTACCTCAAGCTCGCCCATCGCACCGGGAGTCTGCAGCGAAAACTGGCGAGCTACGATCTTGTGCTCGTCGACGAGGGGCAGGATCTCTCGGAGATCATGCTCGACCTGTTGCAGCATTGCGCGGGCCGGGTGGTCCTCGTGGGGGACACCCATCAAGGGATCTACGGCTTTCGTTTCGCCGTGGACGCTACCCAGCGCCTTGCCGCCGATGCAACGCACGAGCTCACCATGAGTTTTCGGTTTGGCCGCGACCTGGCGGAACTCGCCTCCCTCTATGTTCGGGAGAGCAAGGGCGTTAAGAACTTCCGGATACGGGGTTCCAAAGACCGGACGACGGACGTGCAGCTGTACAGCGACCTTCGGCCCAATACCGCCCCCGTCGGGGGCGCAGTGCTTGCCCGGACGAACCTGAGCCTGTTCGAGGCGGCGCTGCGGCTTCATAGGGAAGGGCGCCCGCTCCGCTTTGAACGGGAGGTGGCCCCGCTGATGGGACGCGTACGCGACGTTCTCCGCCTGTCCAAAGGACGCCAAGGAGCCATTGGCGATCCGTTCATCGCCTCGTTCGGATCCCTCGCTCACCTGGAGGCGTATGCCGACCGGATGAGCGATGGCTACCTGTTGTCCCTTGTGAGCATCGTCAAACGTCACGGCGATGCTCTGGAGAACAACCTGCAGAGGCTGCGCAAACACTTCGAGGAGTCCGAGGGCCTCCCCCGCAACCGGGTGATCACGCTGTCCACCGTGCACGCAGCAAAGGGCGAGGAATACGCTACCGTTGCGCTTCACGAGGACATCCCCACCAGGTTGGAGCAAACACTCGCTGACGAAGGAGCGTCACGCAACAGGGCAGAGGAGATCAACGTGGGTTATGTCGCCTTCACCCGCGCCCAACGGAAGCTTCTGATCCCCGAGGCTTTCGCTGGGCTTCTCTCCCCCAGTTGGGAACGACACCTGCGGGCTTTGGGAACACCTCCAAGAAAGGGCCGACGGGTACCTGCTCACGCTTTCCGGCCCGGTGATCGCGTCCAAACACGAAACGGCGCGGCTGTGGTCCGGGAAGTCTCCGCCGACGGCCGACAGGTTGCGGTCGCCCTCGAGGACCAGGACCTCGTGCTCACCGAACGTCCTGAGGAACTGTGCCATGCGCCGGGCATGCCACCGGACAGTGCCTCGGCGGGCAGCTAGAACGGCCAGATGATGGGGATCAAGAAGAGCTGGAGCCCGTACGTGAGCAGGTTGAACAGACCGCCAAGCAGGAGGTAATCCCCGAACCGGTACCCGACGAACAGCACCATGGTGTTGGGTGGGGTGGCGATGGGCGTGGCGAAGGCGGCCGCGCAGGTGGTGGCCAGTGCCATCAGCACCGGGTACGGGGAGATGCCCACCTGCTGACACATGGACAGGGCCACAGGCGCCAGTACGGCTGCCGCTGCAGTGTTGCTCATCACCTGGGTCAGGAGCATCCCCAGCCCGGAGATCATCGCCAGTACAAGCAGAGGACTCGGCGAGGTCCCGAGCAACCGCAATGCGCCCTCGGCCATAAGGCAACCTGCACCGCTCACGTGGAGGCCAGCCGCAAGCCCTATCGAACCCGCCAAGAGGAACACCGTGTTCCAGTCGATTCTTCGGTAGACCTGCTCTACGGTGACGCAGCCGGACAGCAGCACCAGCAACGCGCCCAGCAGTGCAACGAGGTGGGGGGGGAGGACACCAATCGAGAACAGCGCCACACACAGAACCAGGACAAGCGTGGCGATGATCTTCTTGGAGAGCCTGGCATCGCCTTGGCCTTCCTCTTCGTAGGTGGCCGATGCGGGCCGCGGGCCACGGTTGGCGAACATGTGCCGGGTCACCGGGTAGGCGAAAACCAGCGTGTACAGGAAGAGCGCTATGAGTATGGGGAGGCCGATCCACGCAAACTCGAAGAAGCCAAACGGCCTGAGGTCAGCCCCCACAAGCACATCCTGGACGATGAGAGGAGGCGGGGAACCGACCAGCGACAGCATCCCCCCTGCGCTGCTGGCGAACGCGAGGGGCATCAGGAGGTGACGGGCGCGCAACCGCCGGCCCATGGTGCTGGCCGTCATCCCCATGATGATGGGGATGAAGACCGCGATCGATGCCGAGTTGCTGAGAAAGGCCGAAAGGGGAGCGATGATGACCATCGACGCCACCATGACCGCGCGCTCGTTCCGCCCGACGACGGCCAGTATGCCCCGGCCAATGCTTCCCGCGACGCCGGTATCGAACATCGCCACGCCCACAACCATCATCCCCGCGATGAGGAACACCATCTCCGACGAAAACCCGGAGAAGGCGACGGAGAAGTCGACCGTACCCATCACCGCCAACGCGGTACAGGCACCCACGGCGGTAACGGCAAGCGGAATCCGCTCCGTGACGTAGAGCACGATGGCCACACCCAGTACGATTAGAGCTTGTACCGCCGGATCCATACCATGCCTCTCTCGGCGCCGCGGTCGCCACAACCACAACCGCAGCGTGCCCCACTCAGGAGCAGCTGGAATGGCGTGACCGTACTCGGCAGAGGTGCGGTGTTCAAGGCCGTTCGACCTAATGCGCTTCTAGAGAGATTTGGGGGCGACAGTCAGCCTATACGAGCAGGCGCTTGGTCGTCTGCGCTACCCGGGCCCCGAGCTTGCGCGCCGACTCCAGCGTGTGGGCATCCGGCGCCCCAGCGCAAGCCACGCCATAATGGCCCCCGGCTTCCAGGGGATCACCCATCACGATCATCCCGTAGATCAACATCGCCTGCAGGATCGCCATCAGCGTGGTCTCCTTGCCGCCTGTGGGGTGCGCGGAGGTAGCGAACGCCGCCCCGATCTTCCCCTCCATATGCTTCCGCACCTTGAGGAAATCGTCGAACACCTTCTTCAGTTCAGCCGCCGGACCGCCGTAATAAACCGGCGAACCTGCGATCACAGCGTCGCTATCCCTGAACTCCTCGATTCGGATCTCGTCAGGAGTCTTGAGGAGCACATCGACACCGTCAACCTCCGCTACACCCTCGGCCACCGCCTGGGCAAGGCGCTTCGTGTTCCCGCTCCGTGAGTAGTAGAGCACCAGCAGTTGCATCGCGCACCTCCTTAGCGTAGAGCGCCTGCGTACATGCTACCGCATCTGCGAACAAAGGGTCGAGGGGAAGGTCCGACCGCCTCCACCCCCTCTCCACGGTCCGTGAACCCCTCCTTGACACGCGCCCCGCACACTACGATTGGTTGAATGGCCAGCGAGAGCCCAACCACCCAACCTCCTAACGTGCGACGACGGGGGCCGCGAAACGCGGCCCCCGTTTGGTTGCTCACAGCGGCGACTACGCTGGCCGCTTCCGGACAAACGAGACGTACATGAGCCATGAGGCCGCCAGGTACGCACAGCATGTCAAGGCGAACACGGGGGCGAAGCCTGGTCCCTCCTGGAGATGGCCGCTGACCCACGAACTCACCGCCCAGCTTCCTTGCCAGCTCATGATCAGAAGAGCACTGGCCGTACCCCGCTCTCCTGCCGGCACCTGCTCCATGACAAATGCGAAATAGAGCGGGTTCCCCAGGTTCATCAGCCCCGCTCGCACCAAGAACGCCATGGCAGCGGGGGCGAGCGTAGGGGAGAAGCCCAACAGAACGAGAAACGGAATGGAGAAGAGCTGCATGACCACCACGGTGCGCACCTTCCCCAGCCTTTCCGCAAACACCGGGCCGAGCAGCGTGGCCACACCGACGAACAGCGACTGGCCAGCGAACAGAGCGCCGAGAACGCTATCGGACACCTCGAAACGCACGTTGAAGAACACGTTCATAAACGGAATCAGGGCACCGGCCCCCAGCCCGACGACCACGTGCGGCGCGATCAGACGCATCAAGGGACGCGACAGGCGCATGTCCTTCGCCAGCCCTGTCCACGAACGCATGCGGCGCGGCCGGGTGACGGGCGTGGGCTGATGGGGCTCAAGCCGAAGAAGCGGCAGGGTCGCCGCCGCGAAGATGCATGCGCCCACGAGCAAGGTACCTCTGTAGACCGCCGGATCCCCCGAGCCCACACCGAGGAGGACGGCGAACAGCGTCGGTAACCCGCCCGCAACCAACGATCCGAGGAAACCGGAGAGCGTACGGGTGGAGAACTGCACGCTGAACAGGTGCGTGCGCTCCGTATCGCCGCTGTGGAGCGCCATGAACGGTGCGTTGACCACGTCGAGAAACGTACGGCTCAACCCGAACAGGACGCCGAAGGCAAGGAGCGCACCCCGGGTCGGGGAGAGGGCAGCCAACACAAACCCGGACGCGGCCAGAGCAAGGCCCACCACCAACAGCTTTCGGTAGCCCACACGATCACCAACAACCCCTGCCGGAACGGCGGCCACAGTAGCCACAAGCGCCGGCAGACCAACCAACAGGCCAATAAACGCTGGGGAGTAGCCAAGCGAAAGCACGTACAGGTTGAAGAACAGTTGGTAGATCGCAAACCCGAAACCGCTGACGAATGTGTAACCGAGGTACAGACGAGCATTGCGCCCGAACTGCTGTAGTCGGTCGCGGTACGCGCGGATCGGTTCCATGACCGAGCATTGTAGGGAGCAGGGCTTGGCGATCCAGGCAACAACACGCATACTATCGTGTTAGCCTGGCTAGGGCACAGCCAGATCGGTCTTTCGGGGAGTGCCTGCTCTTGATGCGGGATCGGCTCCGCTGTACTCCTGTGCACAGACCTGGCCGGCTTTGAGGAGGAGCCCCAAGGTGACGGAACGGCGTCGAGCCGCAATGCTGCTCACGGATATGGTGGGGTACACGGCCCTTACGCGTAGGGACGGCCCGCTCGCGTTGGAACTCCTTGAAGAAAGCCGTGCGCTGATCCGGGCGCAGCTGCGCGCTCATGGCGGCGTTGAGGTCAAGACCATCGGCGATGCCGTGCTGGCTGAGTTCGCGTGCGTGGACGACGCGGTAGACAGTGCCATCGCCATCCAACAGAGTCTGCAGGCCCGCAACATGAAGGCACCCCCCGCCCACGCCGTGCACCTCCGGATCGGTGTTCACCTCGACACCATTGTTCACAGGGACGGCGATGTCTAC
>PUMC01000033.1 GCA_003552425.1 Candidatus Acetothermia bacterium
GTCCATCGCTCCCCTTTGGGCGCCAACCTGAGGCGCCAGTGCATGATGAACTCTGAGCTGATAAGGAAGAACAGAATCAGCCCGTTGAACACCTCGGTGACCTGAAACGGCATACCCAGCCGCACCCGGATGACGTCTCCCGCAGTGAAGATCGAGCCGAACAAGAGCGCGCTGATGATCGCCGCCAGCGGGTTACCCCGGGCCAACCAGGCGACGATGATGGCCGTGTACCCGTAACCCATGGAGATGTGGACGGGACTTTGCAGGCGGAAGTGGATGCCGGCCATCTCGCCCACACCGGCCAGGCCTGCCAACCCGCCTGATATGACCATCACGCCGATCATCACCTTCAGAAAACCGATGCCGGAATAGCGTGCTGCCTCTTGGGATTGGCCCACCACGCGGATCTCGTAGCCGAGCTTGGTGCGGGCCAGGATGAGCGCCGCGCCCAAGGCAAGCACCAACCCGAGGACAAGCGTGGGCCAGTGCACGCGGCTGCCGGCGAGCAACGGCAACCGGGCCGCTGTGGGGAACATGTCGGTGTAGGCGAAGCCGCGCACATCGCCCTTCCAGGGGCCGTGGATCAGCCATTCCACGATGTAGATCATGATGTAGTTCATCATGAGCGTAGAGATGACTTCATTGACATGAAGCTTAATGCGGAGGATAGCCGGGATAACCCCCCACACCGCCCCGGCAAGGAACCCAGCGAGGAACATCACCGGGATCAGCCAGGCGTTGGGGAGCGGTACAAACAGCGCCACACCCGTTGCTGCGACCGCGCCGGCCAGCAGTTGCCCTTCGGCGCCGATGTTCCAGAAGCGTGCGCGGAAGGCAACGGCAAGGCCCACGCCAGCAAGAAGAAGCGGAATGGCCCTGCGCAGGATCTCGAACCGTCCCCGCTCGGCCATGAACACCCGTTCCCAGATGGAGACGTAAGCACCGACGGGATCCACGCCATAGGCCCAGAAGATGATCGCACCCACACCCAGGGCCAAGAGCACCGCCCCCACCGACACGGCCATGACCACCGTGCGAGGGGGTGCCAGGCGAGGTTCTACGAGAAACGGCCCCACTTTCCTCATGTCGGGGTACGCACCTCCTGCGGTGTCCCGGCCATCATGAGACCCAACTGCTCGAGCGTGGCCTCTGCGGCAGGCACCGTTCCCATGATACGCCCGCTGAAGATCACCGCGATGCGATCCGACAGAGCAGTGATCTCGTCAAGGTCCTCAGACACGAGAAGGATGCCCGCCCCTTGCTCACGCTGTTTGAGAAGGAGCTGCCTGATCTGCTCCGTCGCGCCCACGTCAAGGCCGTAGGTGGGGTGAGCGGCAACGATTAACCCGGGTTCGCCGGACAGTTCTCGGGCCAGGATAAGCTTCTGGATGTTCCCCCCCGACAGCAGCTTGACCGGTGTGTTGGGTGAGGGCGTGGTGATGTTGTACTCCTCGATCGCGCGCAGCGCGTGTTTGCGGATCGTGCCCGGGGAGAGCAGGGGACCACGGGAGAACGGCGGCCGGTGGTGTCGCTTCAGGGCGAGGTTGTCGCTTACGGACATCGCCGGCACCACGCCCACGCCCAGCCGCTCCTCCGGGACATGGGCAACGCCCACATCGGCCACACTGCGCGCACCGAGTTTCTGGAGACGCTTCCCCAGCAGCGTTACCCGTCCGCGTTCGGCCTTTCTTAGGCCCGTGACGACCTCCACGAGCTCGCGCTGGCCGTTCCCGGACACGCCGGCCACCCCGAGGATCTCGCCTTTGCACACGGAAAGAGAGACATCGGTGAGTGCCGGGAGCCCGCGGTCGTTCCGGGCATGGAGACCTTCGACCACCAGAGCTTCTTCGCCGGGCTGGCACGTGGTCTTCTCCAGGCGGAAGACGACATCTCGTCCAACCATCAGGCGAGCCAGGCTAGGCTTGTCCATCCCCGCGATGTCGACGGTGTCAAGCGTCTTACCTTTGCGCATCACGGTGACCCGGTCGGCAACGGCCATCACCTCGTCCAGCTTGTGGGAGATGAAGATCACGGCATGCCCTTCGTCCTTCATGACCTGCAGCACCTTGAACAGCTGGTCGGCCTCTTGAGGGGTCAGTACGCTCGTTGGTTCGTCGAGGATGAGGATCTCCGCGCCGCGGTACAGAGCGCGCAGGATCTCCACGCGCTGCTGCTCTCCCGCGGAGAGCTGGCGAACCCGCGCCCGTGGATCCACCGGGAGACTGTAGCGTTCGCCCAGCTCGGTCAACCGCTTGCGTACTGCACGGTCCGGACGCCAGAAGCGCGTTCCTTGGAGCCCGAGCACCACGTTCTCCGCTACCGAATGGGGACGAACGAGCATGAAGTGCTGGTGCACCATACCGATGCCTCGGTTGATCGCATCCTTGGGGCTCCGAATCTGCGCGGGTACACCTTGGATCCTGATCTCGCCTGAATCGGGCCTGTATAGCCCGTACAGGATGTTCATCAACGTGGTCTTACCCGCTCCGTTCTCGCCGAGCAGGGCGTGCACTTCGCCTTTACGGACCTCCAGGTTCACGTGATCGTTGGCCAGCACACCGGGGAACGTTTTCACGATGTCGCTGAGTTGGAGGGCGGGAGGCTGGGGTTCATGGTCGACGTGGGCTTGGTTGACCTCGGCCATGGTGGCACTATAGCCGCTCTTTGGGCAACCTGTCAAATTGTCTTGCAGCCTACAGTGCGCTATAGTGCGCGGGTTAGGAGCGTGATGGCTGGGATGCGACTACATGGGGTTGTACGCTTCCACAGGGCCCGGGACACAGAAGAGGCACGCTCGCTTCTTTCCGGGTATGGCGGTCGCGCCGCGCTGCTGGCCGGGGGTACCGATGTAGCCCGATCACCGCGTCGCGACATCGAAGGCCTCATTGACATCACGGATGCAGGTCTTTCCTACGTAAAGTCCCTCGATCAGGGCGGGCTCTCGCTCGGTGCCACAACCACCCTGGGAGAGCTGTTGGACGACGCGCACGTGGGCGCTTATGCGGGTGGGGTGTTCCATGAGGCGTTGGACGCCTACTCGGTTCCCCCGCTTCGCAACACGGCCACCATCGGTGGCGCTGTCGTGTCGGCCCACCCTTGGGCGGACATGCCGACGCTGCTGGTGGCGTTGGGTGCTGAGGTTCGATGGGAGGATGGTGCCCAGCACCGGGCTGCCTTGGAGGACGTCTACGGGGGTCGGTTCCGTGAGGTGTTCCGACAGGCCGTGCTCACCGAGATCCGGCTTCCCCGATGGACAGGGGCGTTCGCCTTCGGCAAGCTGACCCGCTCTCAGGCTGACATCGCGCTCGTCAACGCTGTCTGCGGCATTGGCGTTGAGGAGGGCCGGGTAACGTGGGCTCGGGTGGCCGTGGGTGCGACGCCCGCGAGGGGCCAGCGGCTCTCGTGGGCCGAGGAGGCGTTGACTGGCGCGGCGCCGGGCCAGCGCCTGTGGTCCGAGGTGGCGGCGATGGTCTCCGAACAGCTCGAGACGAGCGACGACCGGCGGGCTGAGGGTGCGTGGCGGCGCAAAGCAGCTGGATCGATGATCGCGCGGCTCCTTGCTCGGGCGGCGGAGAGGACACAGGGATGAAGCTCCAGCTTGAACTCAATGGCACGCAGCACTATGTGGAGATCGAGCCGGGTGAGTCGTTGCTCGCACTCGTGCGACGCCTGGGTGCGTGGTCCGTCCGTTCCGGTTGCGATGTTGGCGATTGCGGAAGCTGTACCGTGTTGCTGGACGGTAAGCCTGTGCGTTCCTGTCTGGTGTTCGCGGCCAAGGCCCAGGGGCGAAAGGTGACAACCGTTGAGGCGCTGGGAACGCCGGATGATCTCCACCCTCTCCAGCAGGCGTTCGTGGATGTGGGTGCCGTGCAGTGCGGGTACTGCACCCCGGGAATGGTGTTGGTGGCGTACGAACTCCTCTCGCGGATCGCGCGACCGTCTCCTCAGGAAATCCGGCAGGCGATCGCCGGCAACCTCTGTCGTTGCACCGGATACCGCAAGATCGTGGAGGCAGTGCAGCTGGGCGCTGCCTGGAAGTCGGAGGGACGATGGCGGTAGGCAAGAGGAAGTGGTCGGTAGCTGGGCACAACGTGACGAAGTTGGATGGACCGGCATTGGTGTGTGGGCGACCAAAGTTCACCTTGGATGTGGACCTGTCGGGCTCTTTGGTGGGGATGATCCTCGCCTCACCCCATGCGCACGCCACCATCGTCGAGATCGATGCCTCGGAGGCCGAGGCGATCCCCGAAGTTGCCTGTGTCCTCCATCAGGGGAACGTTCCTCGCATCGCGCACACGACCGCGGGCCAGGGTTGGCCTGAACCCTCACCCTATGACACGTTCCTGTTTGACCGCAAGGTGCGCTTCGTCGGCGACAAAGTGGCTGCTGTCGCTGCGGAGACCGAAGAGGCAGCCCGTGAAGCCCTCCGCAAGATCAAGGTGACCTATGAAGTGCTGCCCTCCGTGCTGTCCGTTGATGCGGCGCGCGCCGAAGGCGCGCCGGTGATCCACGATGAGCCCGATGCGAAGGGCATCTACGATGCCTCGGGCAATGTGGCGGCAGCCGTGGATATTCCGGTCGGCGATGTGGAGAAGGCGCTTCGTGAGGCAGCCGTGACGGTGGACGTGACGTGTGCGATTCCCTACTCACAGCATGTGCCGATCGAACCGCACTGTGTGTTTGCCTACTTCGATGAGGACGGCTACTTGGTATTGCGATCCTCGACACAGGTCCCGTTCCATGTGCGTCGCATCGTTGCTCGGGTATTGGAACTTCCCATGCACCGGGTGCGGGTGGTGAAGCCGCGCATTGGCGGCGGCTTCGGAGTGAAGCAGGAGGTTCTTCTCGAGCCGGTGGCGGGAGCGCTGGCCCTGCGTTCGCGGCGTGCGGTGCGTATGCTGATGACGCGTGAGGAGGAGTTTGTTTCCTCCCGTACGCGCCATCCAATGGCCGTGCGCGTGGCGTTGGGTGCCGGGAAGGACGGTGTGCTCCACGCGTTTGAGATGGAAGCAACGTCGAATACGGGAGCCTATGGAACGCACGCGCTTACGGTGCTGTCCAACGTGGGTTCGAAGACGCTCCCCTTGTACAACAAAGCGCCTCACCTCCGTTTTCACGGCCAGGCGCTGTACACGAACCTCCCTGTGGCGGGCGCGTACAGGGGTTATGGGGCCACGCAAGGGTACTTCACGCTCGAGGTGGCCATGGACCAGCTGGCGGACAAGCTGGGTCTTGATCCTTTGGAGATACGCCTGAAGAACCACATTCGCGAGGGGGAAACCTCTCCCATTTTCGAGAAGATCGGTGAGGGTCGTGAAGGCGTGGCGATGACCGTCGGCTCATGCAAGCTGGAGGCGTGTCTGCGGCAAGGGGCCGAGCGTTTTGGCTGGGCAGAGAAACGCTCTGGGAAGCGCACCGAAGGCCCTGTCAGCTATGGCGTGGGTCTTGCCTGCTGTATGCAGGGTTCGGGGATCACCGGGGTGGACATGGCCGCTGCCACCATCATGATGAACGAAGACGGAAGCTTCAGGCTGCTGATGGGTGCGACGGATCTGGGTACGGGCTCGGATACCGTTCTGGCACAGATTGCTGCGGAAGTCCTCGGCGTCACGGTGGACAAGATGTCGGTTTACTCCTCGGATA
>PUMC01000097.1 GCA_003552425.1 Candidatus Acetothermia bacterium
CCGGTCGAGGATCCGCCCCTGAGTCGTATAACCCTCGTGAGAGTTTACTCCCTCAGTGCGACCGGCCGCACCCAAGGCTACCACGCCGGGGAGCTTCCCGGCTACCTCTCGTTTGCGGTGCTCTGAGCATTACCGCCGCCGGTCAAGTTCGCCGCCCTCTTCGGTGAACAGGAACGCCAGGTCCTCTGGACAGAAGTCGCCGTCGGCGTTGTCTCCGCCTGTGTTGCCCCCGCCGGTGACGTGACCAGCAAACAGCTCATCGATGGCGAAGCAAGGCCGCTCAACAAGGGCCATCCCATAGCTTCCGTTGTCGATGATCTTGTTCTTCTGCAGCGTGGCTTGTGCTCCTCGCCGAAGCGTGAGCCCGTTCCTGCTGTTTTCAGAGATCGTGCAGTCAGCTATCACGACCCGTGGCGCACCCCAAAGCTGGATTCCATCCCGCTTGTTCCCGGCGATTGTGGAGTCGTTGATCGTGGCTTGCGCCAATCTACCAACGACGATGCCAGAAAGCCCGTTCTCGATGATTGTGCACCCGGTGACATCCACTCTCGCACGCTGCACCATGAAAACGCGGCTCCCTGCGTTGTCGACAATCCTACAATCGAGGATCTCTGCCTGCGCCTCATCGCCGAGCGCAATCCCAGACCACTCGTCGCTCACGCCGTTGCCTGAGATGTCGCACTCGATGCTGGCGATCTGCGCGTTCTGGACGGCCAAAACCCCATGCCAAGAGTTGTCCGCGATCGTTGACTCGAAGATCGTGATCTGGGCATCGTCAATGACTGCCACACCATGGCGCGCGTTCGCAGAGATGGTGCACTGAACAACCCGCACTTCAGAAGTGTCCTTGGCAATGAGCCCGTAGCCGCCGAATCCCATGCCAGCCATCAGCGTCAGGCCTTCGATCGTGACCATCTCCGCCGGCTGCTGAACACAGACAACGGGCTGTTCCGCTCCCTCACGGCCCACCGTAAGCCCCTGGATGGTAGTCCTATTGCCACCTTAGTCCTCGCAGAGTGAGCGACTTGGCTATAACGATGTTCTCCCGCCACTCCCCAGCCACCAGGCAGATCACCGCGCCCTCGGGGACGGCATCGATCGCCGCTTGAATGGACTCGCCTGGCTGAACGGTGATTGTGCACGCCTCGGCCAGTGCACAGAGGCTGCCGGTCAACAGAACAGCGGCAACTGTTACCGTTCAAGAAACATGACCCCCCTCGCGGTCAGGAAACATGCGCCCACCCTGGGAGGGGTGAACGGATGACTTGCGCTCCTCGTTGCTGGGGAGGACAAGGTCACTTTGGGAGAAGTGACCCCCTGGCAAGGAGGAGATCCAGAGGTGATCTCGATGGGCACGTCTCTGAGCGTCAAGGCACTGCACGAGGAAGGGGTGCCGAACAAGGAGGTGGCTCGCCGGTTGGGGATCGACGTCCGCACGGTGCGGGCGTATCTCCGGAAGATCGAGGGAGGTATGACCGAGCCTGCTCGAGCAGCGGTACCGCGCAAGCTGGATCGGTTTGCTGAGGTGATCGAGTCCAAGGTGTTGCAGGGGCTCACGGCGGTACAGATCCACCAGGATCTGTGTCGGGAGGACGGGTTCAGTGCGTCCTACCCCACGGTGCGGCGCTGGGTGCGTGACCTGAGGAAGGACGAGCTCGAGGTGTACTGCCGGATGCGGTACGCGCCAGGCGAAGAGGCACAGATCGACTTCGGGGAACTTGGGCGCCTGGCGGACAGCGGCAGGCAACGCAAGGTGTACCTCTTTGTGATGACCCTCTGCTGGAGCCGCTACGCCTACTACGACCTGGTCACTGACCAGCGCGTGGAGACGTTCTTGCGGTTGATCCGCAGCGCGTTCGAGTTCTTCGGCAGGGCGCCTGGACGGATCAAGCCGGACAATCTACGGTCGGCGGTGATCATCGACCGGCTGGGACAGCGCTACTACCAGGAGGAGTTCTTCCGGTTCGCACAGCACTACGGGACGGTTCCCGACGTTGCACGACCACGGACCCCGACGGACAAGGGACGTACCGAGCGGGACATCGGCTACGCCAAGGGCAACTGGTGGCGAGGCAGGCAGTTCGGGAGCGTCGAGGAGGCAAGGGCGGACCTCTTCCGGTGGCGGGATGAGGTGGCCAACGTGCGGGTGCACGGGACGACGCGCCGCAGGCCCTGCGATCTCTTTGCCGAAGAAGGCAAGCATCTTCTCGCCCTGCCCGAGGAGCGCTACGAATTAGGGGACTGGGGCGTCTACAAGGTGCGCAAAGACTGTCACATCCATGTGAGGAGGAACTACTACTCGGTGCCGCACAGCCTGGTGGGCACCAAGGTCCTGGTCCGGCTCACTGGCGAGGAACTCACCGTGTTCGCCAGAGGTAGCGAAGTCGCTCGGCATCCTAGGGCAACCGGCGAGGGAGAGGACGTGACCGACCCGACGCACTACCCGGTGACCAAGCGGGTGAGCAGCCAAGAGGTGCATCGTCGCCGTGTGGCGGTCGTCCGTGAGGCCGGCGGGCACAGTGCCCGCTTTCTCCACGAGCTGCGCCGTGGGCCGTGGGTGTTCGGAGAACAATTGGCCAGGCTCAGCCGACTCGTCGAGCAACATGGTGCTGAGGCCTTCGACCGGGCCTGCGAGCGGGCGCTCTTCTTCGGGGCAACGGATGGGGCAGGCAGGATCGAGAGGATCCTCGAGGGAGGCCTGGACAGACTGCCTCTCCCTGGGCAGCGCGATCGCAGGGTACAGGATGAGCGACGGGACTTTGGCCGATCGCTCCAGGAGTACGCGGCTCTCCTGGAGAACATGGAGGTGGCGGCATGAGCACTTCCAGCCCACCGCTTGACACCCGACTCAGGCGCCTACGCTTAGGGTACATGGCACAGGCGTTCGAGGCACAGAACACCGACTCCCTGTCCAACAACCACTCGTACCTCGAATTCTTGGAGGCCCTCGTCGACGGCGAGATCGCTGCCCGGGAGTCCAAGGCGTTGATGAAACGGATCAAGGCCGCACGTTTCCCCGTGTCCAAGACTCTGGAGGAGTTCAGCTTCAAGTTCCAGCCGAAGCTCGACGTCAAGCTGATCAAGACCCTTGCCACCTGTCAGTTCATCGAGCGGAAAGAAAACGTGATCTTCATCGGCCAGCCCGGAACTGGGAAGTCCCACCTGAGCGTTGCTCTGGGGATGAAGGCTTGCGAGGCTGACTACAGCGTACGGTTCACCACGATCCAGGACCTTGCGGCCACCCTGCGGGCCTCGATGGCCGATCACACCACTGACGCATGCATCCAGGAGTTTGTCGAGCCGGATCTTGTGATCCTGGACGAACTCGGGTGTGCGCCACGAAGTACCGCTACACCGGGTGGGATGAGGACCCACCCCCGGCCGCCGCAACGGCCGGGAGAAGCTGGGGGCAGTCCGGCTCCTGAGGTGAGGAGATCGGGCGGGAGCAGCCCCGACACCGTAGGGACGACCCGCCGCCAGCGGGTCGGGCCCGCAAGCGAGGCAGAAAGGCGTAGAGTGATCGAACCAGTGGTTGAAGCCCCTCGACTCGTCACCAGCCCCGAAACTGGCGGCTATGGGCTGTTGTGGTGCTCGGTCGCCCTATCCTATGGCGACCGTCTTGTCCAGCCGGTAGCCGATCGGCTGGGTGAGGCCGCACGGCGTGTTGCGGTTGCTGTGCGGCGATGCCACACGGGTAAAGCTGGGCGCCGACCCTGCCAGCCGGTGGGCGGTGAACGTGGGAAGCGCTTCGACGGTGCCCAGAGATCCTGGGCAGGCGCACCGTCCGCTGTGGCTGTCGGAGCGTGGCGGAGCCGCCGTAGTACTCCGAGGTCGGGAGAGCCGGCCACATGGGGAAGGGCGGCAGCGAACGCGCAGCACGTTTGGGTGGGAGGAGGACGCTGGTGAACACCGGCGCACCGAACCTCAGCCTCGAGGAGGCAAAGGAACGGGTACTCCACGTCCAATGTAAGCTGCACGGATGGGCATCGACGGATGCCGAGCGGAGCTTCCACGATCTGTGGAACCTTGTCTGTGATCCGGCCACGCTGTTGGTGGCCTGGTCACGGGTGAGCCAGAATTGAGGATCCCGGACAGCCGGAACCGATGCCTTCACGCGCTACCACGTCGAGCACCGTTACGGCGTGGAGCGGTTCCTTCGGGAACTGCGCGGCGAGTTGAAGGAGCATCGGTTTCGCCCAAGGCCGGTGCGAGAGCGTCGGATTCCCAAGTCAGGCGGCAGCATGCGCTATCTTGGCATCCCCACGCTCAAGGATCGGGTTGTCCAGATGGCCCTGAAGCTTGTCTTGGAGCCGATCTTCGAAGCCGACTTCTATCCCTCAAGCTACGGTTACCGACCCAGTCGTAGGGCCCAGGACGCGATCGCCGAGGTTGTCCACTTCACGCGCCCCACTTCGAACTACGAGTGGGTGATCGAAACGGACATCGAGGCGTGCTTCGACCGCCTGCACCACCCCCAGATCCTCGGGGAGGTGCGACGACGGATCGGAGACAAACGCGTTCTTCGACTCTTACGCTCGCTTCTCAAGGCCGGAGTCATGCAGGAGACAGGTCAGCTTAAGCAGACGGTGACAGGTACGCCACAGGGCGGGATCATCTCACCTCTACTTGCAAACATCGCCCTATCCGCGCTGGACCGCAAGTACCAGGCGGACTGGCAGGCGATGAGCCGCTATCCGGGGCTACGCCAGTACCTGCGACGCCAGGGGCATCCAACCTACCGGTTGTGCCGGTTTGCGGATGACCTCATCGTCCTCGTCCATGGGACGCGACAGCAGGCTGAGGCGCTGCTTGCGGAACTCCGCAGGCGGGTGGAGGCACTCGGTCTTCAGTTGAAGCCCGAGAAGACTGGCATCACCCACATCGACGAGGGCTTCCGCTTCCTTGGCCAGCGGATCATCCGCCTGCCGAGGGGGGCAAGCATGTCGTCTACACCTTGGTCTCTGACGAGGCTCTTTCCTCTGTCAAGCGCAAGGTGAAGGACCTCACGGGGCGGTCTCTGGAGCTGTCCGAGCTGCTGTTGGCGCTGAACCCCGTTCTTCGGGGTTGGGCTGCCTACTTCCGGTATGCGGCGGCAAAGCGGACTTTCTCCTACCTAGGCTGGTATGCCTGGTGGCGAGTGATCCGCTGGCTTCGTAAGAAGCACCCTCACATGACCTGGAAGCAGCTTCGGCGCCAGTACTTCGGCAAGAACGGCATCCAGGCTGGCGGGATCACGCTCTACAACCCGGCCACGATGCACGCAAAGCGCTATAGCTACCGGGGGGCGCAGATTTCGACCCCGTGGAATGAGGCAACAGTCGATCCCACAGGTGCGCGCTTTCGGCGCACCTCTCACGACGACCCAGACTTTCTTGATCGCCTCGAGGAGTCGCTCGGATGATCAGCGAAACCCAACCGCACGTGCTCGCGGAGAGCCGGATGCGCGGAGACGTGCACGTCCGGTTCGGTGAGCGGGCCGGGGAGACGTACCGTCGGAAACGTCGGCAACGCGCTCCGGTCCGACTTCTACGTCGTGATGTGCCGCACCGAACAGCAGGCCCA
>PUMC01000047.1 GCA_003552425.1 Candidatus Acetothermia bacterium
CGCCTCCACGAACCCCCAGTAGAGGTGCTGCCCGCCCACGTGCACGCCCTCCGGCATGGGCTCACCGGATAGGAAGGGCGTCGCTTGCTCTGTTCCCTTCTTGTAGTCCTGACGTCCCTTGGACCGGAACCACCATGTCAGCGCCGTCACCGCTACGGCCAGCGCCAGCCAGACCAGCGGGCTCCAGAAACCCTCGCCTGTCCGTAGGTTCATGTCAGCCTCCCAACACGGCAGCCAGGTACACGTCCCGCCCTGTCCACAACGCATCCGCCGCCGGAGCCACCATGTGACGGACCACCAAGTCCGGCACCAAGCCGAACGCAATCACCACTACAGCCAGCACGGCCATCCCCGCCAGCATCGCCGGGGAAATCGGCTGCCCCCCTTCGAGGTTACGCCGCGGCCCCAAGAACGCCCCCTGGAACGCACGGACAAACACCGCCAGCAGAAGAATCGAGGCCAGAACCGCCAGCGCCGTAAGAATCGGCGACAGACGGAAGCTCGACTGGTAGATCATCAGCTTGGAGGCAAAGCCGTTGAGCGGCGGAATCCCCGCCAAGGCCAACGCACCCAGGAGGAAGAACCCGCTCGTCCACACCTCGGTGTGCGCGAGCCCTCCGAGCGACCGTAGATCCCCGGTACCCGCCGCTCGGCGCACCGCACCGGCACACAGGAGCAGAAGCCCGATGCACGCTGCATCGTTGAACATGTGGAACACCCCACCCTGCAGCGCCACACGCCCGAACTCCGGACGGGTGGTCAGCGTGGCGAGCCCCACCCCCGCGGCGAGCAGCATGAACCCGATCTGCGACACCGCCCCGTAGGCGATCAGCCGCCCCAGATCAGTCTGGATCACCGCCATCAGCACAGCCACCAAGATCGTCAACGCCCCCAACGCCGTCACCAGCCAGCCCACAGCCGGCGTGCTCGCCCCTCCGTAAATCGTGAACACCATCCGGAAGAGGCCGTAGAGCGCCGCCTGGGTGTTGGCCACGAGCACGATGGCGGTGTTCGCATCGGCCTCACCGTAGGCATCGGGCGCCCACATGTGCATCGGCACCGCACCGGCCTTCATCAGAAGCCCCCCGAGCAGGAGCCCCAAGGCGACACGGTCCAGCGCCCCTCCCTGGATCTGTGAGGAGAGGAACGCCATGTTCAGCGCACCGTACTGTCCGTACAGGACACCCACGGCGAGGAGCACGAGCAGCCCCCCCAGGATGTACATCACCAACGTCTTGAACGCTGCCTCCGGTGACCGGGACTCCCACGCCCGGAAGCCGATCAGGCCGCAAGCGGCCACCGTGGTGATCTCGAAGAACACGAAGAAGTTGAACATGTCACCGGTGAGCTTGAGCCCCAGCATGCCCGCCCACAGAAGGAGGAACAGCGACATGGAGAGCGTCTTCCCCTTGCCCTCCTCCACGAACCCCAGCGCATAGACGAGCGCCGCCCCACCGAGCAGGGCGGCGATCAGGGCCATAAACGCACTCATCGCGTCCACCACGAGCATGATCCGGATGGGGAAGCCCTCGGGGCCCAACGTGGCATCGGCCGCCTCGGCACCGAGCGTGTACACCTGCACGCCACCCGTGAACACCTGAACGGCGAGCGTCACGATCATGGCCACGGTGAACGCCCCCACACCCACCAACCACAGATCGCGCAGTTTCCGGTGGACCTTGGCCATCAGCGGAAGGGCAAACGCCCCCAGCAGGGGGACGGCAATCGTCAGGATCGGCACGTGCACGGTCCAGGTCATCCGCGCAGCTCCCGAATCTTGCCCGCGTCGAGCGTTCCCCGGTGGCGGTGGATCACCACAGCAAACGTGAGCAGAAGGGCCGTGGTCGCCATCCCGATCACAATCGAGGTCAGGGTCAGCGCCTGCGGCGTGGGCATCACCATGGGGGCACCGCCTGGGGCGTACGTGTAAATCGGGGCAATCCCGCCCCGCACGTACCCCAACGAAACCAGGAACAGATTCACCCCGTTCTCGATGAGCACGATTCCCACCGCCAGCTTGATGAGGTTACGACGCGTCATCAGCGTCCACAGCCCCAACCCCACAAGCACCATGCACACCACAAACGGCAGGTTACCGATCATCCCCGCCTCCAAACAGCCCCAGAAGGAGCACGATCGACCCCAGGCCCGCCAAGACCTTCAACCCTACGGCCCAGTTCATGAGCGGAAGCATGCCCCCTGTCTCCAGCAACCCAGGGTTGGGACCCGTGGGGACGGGCTGACCGAACAGGCCGCCGGTACCGGCAAGCGCGTTGTAGAAGAACGTCACCCCGATCCCCAGGAACGCCAGCACCGCGAACGCCAACGCCCCCACATCCTCCAGGAACGACAGCGTGTCCTTGTGCTTGCGGAGCCGCTGCGCGCCGAAGGCCACCACCACCAGCGCCACGGCCGAGGCCACCACCGCGCCACCCTGGAAGCCTCCGCCCGGGGTCAGGTGCCCGTGCATGATCACGTAGGCGCCGAAGATCAGGACCATCGGCAGCAGAATCCGCGTCACCGTACGGACGACCACGCTCACCGCGTCCACCTCCTGAGCACAAGGGCCACGCCCAGCACAGCGGTGAACAACACCGTAGCCTCGCCCAGCGTGTCAAAACCCCGGTAGTCGAAGATCACCGCGGTCACCGTGTTGTTGGCGGCCGCCTCGGTTTGGCTGTTCTCGATGAAGTGGTCGTCCATACCCGTAGCATGCGGGACACCGAAGGGACGCATCCAGACCGCCGCGCCCACGAGGAAACCGAACACAACAAGCAGTGCGGCAATCCTAACCCACTTCATTCCTCCTCCTTACGGCGCGTCTTGCGAATGGCCAGGACGAAAACCGCGGTGGTGAGCGCCGCGCCAATGCCCGCCTCGGCGATCGCCACATCAGGGGCTTGAAGAAGGTAGAACTGAAGGGCAAGGAGCAAGCTGCAAGCGGCCAGGGCGATCACCGAGCCCAGGAGGTCCTTCAGGCGTACCGCCAGCACACCACACACCACGATCAACACCAGCACCAGCACCTGCAGAACCGCCAGCGCCGTCACCGCCGATCCTTCTCCAGCTGGTCCACGACCGCCTGCGTCGGCTTGATCCCGCCACGGTGCGCACCGCGGGCCAGCGCGTGGGAACCCGTGGGGTTCGTGATGAGCAGAAACACCAGCGCGAAGAGCGCGTGCACGGCGAGCGTACCGCCCTCACCGCCCCCCTGAAGGAAACCATGCACCACCACCGCCCCAATCGAGAAGATGGAGCCAAAGGTCGTGCACTTCGTGGCCCCGTGGATCCGCGTGTACACATCGGGAAAACGGATCAACGCCAGGGCCCCCAGCCCGTTGAACACCGCGCCTACCGCCAACAGGATGTAGATGACGACGTTCATCGCCACCCTCCTTCCAGGAAACGCGCGATGTACAGCGTGCTGACGAACGACAGGAGCGCATAGACAATGGCCACGTCCACGAGCACCACCTGGCGCAGCCCCGCGCCCAGAAGCACCATAGTCGTCACCACCAACGTGTTCACCGTATCCAGAGCGACCGCCCGGTCTGCCGCCGTAGGGCCGATCCCCAACCGCAACACGCTGATGAGCATGAAGCCCGCCAACACCGCAGCCGCCACCGCGAAAGGAAGCTCGATGCTCATTCCGCGATCCTCCTGGCCCAGGCAGGAAGCGCTCCGCACACCTGCTCCGGCGTGGGGCGCTCGTCGGTCACGTTGATCCAGTGCACGTAGAACGCGCCCGAGAGCTCGTGGACGTCCACCGTAAGCGTACCAGGGGTCAGGGTGATCGCGTTGGCCAGGATCGTCCTGGCAAGCTCGGTCTTCAGCGCCGGGTCGAACCGGACAATGCCGGGCCGGATGTTCCCCGTGATCACCCTCCAGGCCACATCCACATTGGCACGCGCCATGGCCCACAAGAGCGGCCCGGCGGAGAACACGAGGAACAGAATCCACCTGTGCGGCATCAGCATGCGCCAACCGCCCCGCTCCCAGAGGAGGTTGCCCGCCACCAGCCCCACGATGAGCGCCATCACCACACCAGCGATGAGCTCACTCAACGACCACAGCCCCCACGCACCGGACCACAGCGTGAGCAGGAGGTAGACGGCCAACGCGAACACCGCTGTCACCGTCCACACCGCTAGCCTACGCATGATGCCCGACTATACCTTGATTTCCGCGCGCTGACAAGCCGAGAACGCCAATCCGCCGCTGCGGAACAACGATCTTAAGGGCCACCATCGGGGGCCCCCCCGCCCGGCAATGCCCCAGCACGCGCTCACCCGCCGCTCGGCCGTTGCACACCAACGCACGCTGTGGGTAACATGCGTCCATGCACGACGTTCGCGTCCCCTTCGGCGATGTACTGAAGCGCCAGCTCGAGTTGGCCGAGCGGAACTACCATCTCCTTGCCGACAACAACGTCCACAGCATCAGCGTGATGGGCGCGATCGGATCCGGGAAAACCTCGCTCATCCTGGCCATCGCTGAACGTCTCCGCCAAAGAGGCGTCCGCAGCGGTGCCATCGCTGGCGATGTGGCCGGAGACGACGACGCGCGGCGGTTCACCGAGGGAGGCCTGGTCGCCGCCAACCTCAACACGGGCAACGACTGCCACCTGGACGCCCATCGCGTGTCCCATGCGCTGCGCAGCTTCCCCTTGGGTGAAGTGGACACGCTGTTCATCGAAAACGTGGGCAACCTCGTATGCCCTGCCGACTTCCCCCTGGGTACGGAATCCGATTTGGTAGTGATCTCCGTTACAGAGGGCGACGACATGGTGCGTAAGCACCCCAAAATCTTCGTCCAGACCGATGTCATCGCCATCAACAAGATCGACATCGCCGACGCCGTCGGCGTCGACCCACAGCGTCTTGTGGAGGACTACCGTACCCTCAACCCCCACGGCCGAGCGGTGCTCACCGATGCCCGCAGCGGCCGCGGGGTGGAGGAGCTCATCGCCGCCCTCGGTCCCGTAGCGGGGTAACCTGTGTGCCCCGCTTCACGGCACCATAGGTAGGCAGCTCAGCGCTTCCTGCAGGCGTTCGTCGCAACCCTGGGGTTCCTCCAACGTGCCCGCCAAGTACGCCGCGTAAGCACCAAGGTCGAAGTGCCCATGGCCACTCAACGAGAACACAATCGTCTTTGCCTGGACCGCCTCTCTGCATGCGAGGGCCTCATCGATCACCGCTCTGATGGCGTGTGTGGGCTCGGGGGCGGGGATGAACCCCTCCGTACGCGCAAACTCCAGCCCCGCCGCAAAGGCGGGGATCTGATCGTACGCCTGCGCCTCGACAAGGCCCCGCTCCACGAGCGCACAGATGATGGGCGCCATCCCATGGTAGCGAAGGCCTCCCGCGTGAAGTGGCGGGGGAACGAACGCATGCCCCAGGGTGAACATCTTGAGGAGCGGGGTCGTACAAGCCGTGTCGCCGAAATCGTAG
>PUMC01000089.1 GCA_003552425.1 Candidatus Acetothermia bacterium
CTATCCTAAAGATATATTCATTTTATTATCTAAAAATCGAGTAATAAGTGGTAAACATAAAATACAACAACATTGTAGAAAATATCATTGTTACTTTATAATATTTTTGAAGCAAAAATCAAGAGTTGTGTTGAGGTGAAAAATTGAGGCGTAAATCGGGTGTGATTCAGACACATCACATCTGGTATGAACCCTCCTACACGGTTAAAGTGTTTAAGGGGGAACATTGGATATGCACTCAGCTGCAGCGTCGCAAAAAAATAAGTAAAGGCTTCTTAGAAGCGTTGAGGCAGTTCATCAGGGAAAACGAAGAAGGCGCCGTCGAGTTAGAGTTATCTTCCAACTAACTTTTTTTATCGCACTATTTTGTTGTAGTGTTCCGCCATTACATTCTTTGCAAGAGTGAGGGTTTTGCCGATTGACTCAAGCGGCGTATTCGAGGGGATTCTGCGTGTGTCACCCGTATTGAGTAAGACAAGTTTTGATTGTAAGCCGCTGTTTCTGCTGTAGTAGATGTCGTGGTTTACTACGTCAAACTCAGTTTCGCTGTAGCCTTCCTGCAGTAAAGTGATTGGTACCCGTGTTCCTATGTCGTAAGGCGCCAAACCAAAGAAAGTTAGGTCTAACCTGTCAACTCTGTGTTGTTGTTGCCGAAGCAAACTGTAAGCTCTACGCACAACATCACCCTCCGTAAGTAACTTGTCGTCTGTATACTCTGCTTCTCGCAGTCCAACCTTAGCGATGCTAGCGGCGTCTTCCACCTCAAAACTGTAACGTACCGGACTATAATGCAAACCGTCAATCCCTAAAATGCCTGTGGTTCCAGAGACGTTGCAGTCAAACTCTACGGCATGTATGCTCCACCAATTCGCGTTTCCAACCCGCACCCATTCCCCTTCCGGGTTATGGTCTTCGTTATACGTGTTTTCCTCGCCCAACATGTACTGCCGCAACTCGAACCCGACGCTTGAGGGCAAGTCTGCCTCAAAATAGTTGCTGCTGTCAGGAGCATGCAACCGTACCTTGCGAGGTGCAATTAAGTCGTTGGTGAAACTCCAGAACTGCAGCGTGTTGATGTCACGTACTGAGATGCGGTCGTGAGGTCTATACGACTGAACAGTTGTGGATGCTCCTGTAAGTTGGATGTGCCAGGTGCCAACTTTACTTGCGGTGCTGTGGTCAATCACGTTGTTCACGACTGCTACCCAGTTTGCAGCGTCTTGCTCTGTGAAAGCGTCGCGGTCAGAGGGGTATGCCCCTAAGGGGGCACCGTAAACTCTGATGCGGTTCTTGAGAGGAATTATGTCTCTGCGGCAAGCATATTCAATCACGTTCTCGCCTAACCGCACTACGTAAGGGTCAGCAACTTGGAGCGGTCTAAGTTTCCACACTAACTCGCCGTCCTTATCCACGTAGAAGTCTGCTTGCACCTTTTCGGAACCGTCAATCCAGCTGTCACTCACATTCTTCAGCAAGTTCAAGTAGCTTTCCGTCACCACGTTGTACGTTAACTTTTCTGTGACAACCTCAATTTTAGAGGCGTTGTAAATATCAAGTTCTTGCGCGATAGAAGTTACTATGTCTGAAGCTTGTTCTTCCAGATACAGGGTGTTTCTTTTCAGTTGGCGTTCAAGCAGTTCACCTAAGTCTTGCCCTTCAAACGTTCGGAAATATCCCAACTCAGGAATCAAGTCGGTTGAGACGGGGGAAACTTTGCCTGTGAAAATGTGTTCAAAAGGTTTAGACGGCTGTGTTTTCAAATGAAACTTTACGGTGTCATGTTCTTCAATGTCGTGGTACACGGGTGTTCCCTGCTTCACAGCTGGAACGTTAAATTGGAAGGTGCCAACGCTGTCTGCGAGGCTCATGCGTAACGTGACTGTTTCGGCATCAAAAATTGTGTGACGCAGCACGTCGGTTTCGTCGTAAACTTCAATTTTGAATCTTGGATACAACATTATGTTAGGCTCCCATAGTCATCATGAAGCTTCCTGCCTCCATCGCTGCGCCTCCAACTGCTACACCCGCTAAAGCAATCTTTAGGAATCCTGCTTTTGGCACAAGTGCTGCTTCTAAAGCTAACATGGCAGTTCTTGCCAGCCTCAAAGTCATTATGAGTCTTTGCAGTTTAATTATTGCTTGGTCTACGTTTTCGGGGAGTCCAAGTCTACGTATCAAAGTAAGGGTTTGAGTCATAACGCGCATGGCTTCCCCAACTTTACTCATGGCTTTCGGGGAAACTGTAAGGTCTAAATCAAATACTATGCTTTCTTGAACCATCCTAACGGTTTGCCTCCTCTAAAATTCTAGCTTTAATCATTTCTCTGATTTGCGGACGCACTTCCTCTACTGCTTGCCGTATAAAGAATGTTCCCATCCTGAAGCGTGTGTCGTCATGAACAAACTTTGCGTAATCCACTAAACGCCCTGTATCTGGATTCACTACGTAGCCGCCTGCCCGTACACTGATTTGACGCCACATCAACCCTGAACCGCCCCGTTCAACACGAATACTATCCCTCAAAGAGCCTGTGTCGACGGGAACGTAAAGTTGAGCTAAAGCTCTAATCAGTTGTGCCTGCCTTTTCAAAACGTCCATCGCCCACTCCAACATGTTTTCGGGGAGACGCGCCAGCTTCTCTTTAACAAGCGGGTCATGCAAGTCCATTTTGATGCTCAACACTAAACCTCCGTGTCTAAGCCCCACCGTGTACGGTAAGTTTCGAGGGTGTAGTCTTCCATCTTCGCGGATCCCCCACGGTATTCACGTAGGGTGAAGCTTACTTGCCAATCCATACTGTCACCGCTTGCCTGTTGCGGTAACCTGAATCTTACGAGGCGCACTTTGAACGCTGCTAATTGACGGTCAAACCACTGCCAAGCCTCCACATCCGCGTTATGCATCATTTCATAGAAGATTTCGCCGCCTACCTTATCGTTTTCGCCTTGCCTTGTCCATGGCCCAAACGCACCGTCACAGACGCATGTTACTTCGAGGAGGTTGCTTCCGAAATTCTGTGTTTGGTTTCCCGACATGCCTGGCACGTCTATGACTATGTCTTTTTCTTCCATGTCTGTGGTTATGCCGTGGCGTATGTTGGGGATGGGAAAGTCGTTTCTGTATATGTGTATGAAGTCGTAGTCGATGAAGCCGCTTCCGCCCGTGTGGTATAACCGTACTTTCGCTATTATTTTTGCGGTGTCTTCTACGGTTGAAGTTATGGTTTTGAAGCGGGTGCTGCTGTATTCATCGTAAAACAGGGTTTGCGTCGATGTATCTGTGAATACTAAGACTACTTTGGCTTTTGGACTGGCGCCTGAAGTGCGGAATCTTACGCGTACTTTCTTGTAGAGGTTCTGTGTGAGTTGGCTGTCAAGTTCTTTTTCGATGTAGACTTCGCCTGCGACGCTGTCGCCTCTTATGCGTAGGTAATCGGTTGTTTCTACCAGAAAAGAGTCTAGTGTTCCTTCGCCTTCTTCTTCAGTCCAGTCGTCGACTACGTCGGGGTGTATGAAGTCTTCCATGAAGCCTGTGCCGTAGCTGAGTGTGGCTCCGCTTGTGTAGTTTGGGAGCATGCGTTCGTAGGTGATGATGTATTCGACGCTGTACATGAACCATCCGCCCATATCTCGGGTACTGGGTGTTAACCGCAGGATGTTTCTGTATGCTGTGCCTAACCATTCCGCTTCTAAGATGCGGCGTAGTTCGCGTTCACACTTCCAGAGCAGGTAATCGCCTGTTATGCCTTCTTTGTTAACCGTGAAGATTTCGATGGGTACTTTCTCGTTGTATCCCATGGGTGCGCCTGTGTGGTCGGTGATTACGGTTGAGTCGGGGGCTTTTATGGTGAAGACGGCGTCTCGGTTTTTCCCGAAAAACACTTCTCGAAGTGGATATTCGGCGTGCGCCCATACTGTGTGGATGTTTGCGGGGGTTGAATCGTCGTCTTGGGTGATGTTTGCGGGAACTAGATATGTGTCTAGAAAGGTTTTGGTTTGTTCTCGTGCATCGTTGTAATCTGTCATTATTCGCCCTCCTCCTCTTGTATGGGTGTGTAGGGTAGGTGTGTTAATCCGACTTCGTAGAAAACGAGGATGTCGCCGAAATAGTGGGGCTTAACATCAACAACTTTGTAGAATACGTCGTTGTGGTTCACCACGTAATCCTCCTCATGCAACAACTCTTTCGTGTAGCCTGCCGCATCATACCTGACATACAATCCTAAAGGAACCAACGTTACGTTCGCCGCCCTCGGCACAAGTAGTAACTCGATTGTTTCTGCTTCGCCATACTCATGCGCATACTTTCCCGTCTTAACGTCAGCAAGTCCCAAACTGAAACGGTGAATAACCACGTCTACCGACGCACCTTCCTTCTTGAATTTGTTCAATAACACTTCATACAAATTTGATATATCCAAAACTTGTTTTCCTCCAAAAAAATTAGCTGTTCGTTATAACAACGGTTTCGGTCATGTCGGGTGCTTGGTCGTAAACGGCGGCTCTTACCCAGCTGATAATGCCTGATTCAAACCAACTTGAAGGAATCTTGTCGGTGGAGAACCCGTAACTTTTCAGTGCGATTCCCTGCTGAATCAACACACCCAAAGACTCTTTTAGCTGTATTTGTTCATGCACCGTTAACTCCTTGTTCAGCAACAAAGATTCCGCCACCGCAACGTAATCGGTGATAACTAAACTCTTATCCACCAGTAAAGCATCATGCATCCCGACACCGTCAGAAACCGCTACGCCACGAAACTTGTCTACAACAACAACATCATCAACAGCAACAACCTCACTCAAAACAACAGTGTTATCTGCAACATCAACTTCTTGTTCTTCACTCCAACTCCCAAATGCAGGTTCAGGAGAAACATATTTCGCTACAATAATGTTGTCATACCAGTTTCTCTGACTCCAATTTGCTGCCCAACCATCGTACAAGCCAAAACCAACATACAAGTTTGAGGTTTTACCCACCACTTCGTCGAACTGCAAAACTTCTGTTTTTTCTACCCAACCCGAATTTGTGGTTCCTCCCGCTAACAAGTTGTAAGGGTTATCTCCTCCTCCTGCATGCAACGTTGTGTTTCCTTCAAACCACCATACCCCCGCATTTGTCACTGTAGACGCTGAAGTTGTGGAAGTTGCTTTCCAATCCACAATAACGCGGTAACCTTCCCCTGACGGCTTCTCTGGCAAAATTTTCCGTAGACACCGCGCTTCATGAACAACTCGTCCTGAACCGCTAATATGTGCGGAAGGCGACGGGTTTCCATCGGCAGTGCTGAGGCTAAGAGAGTAGCCTGCTGAACCCCAATAACTCCATCCTTCAAGGTCTTCTGCGAATTCGCTGTAAAGAATGAAAGTTTCTTCAGCGTCGCTTTCACTTTCCGCAG
>PUMC01000099.1 GCA_003552425.1 Candidatus Acetothermia bacterium
GGAGCCCGCCGATCAGTTGGTTCGGCCTCGTCTACCCTGTACAGGGGTGGTCCTTCTCCGATCCGTGGCACTTCTTGATCTGCTCGGGCGTACAGCTGAGTTCCTCGGGCTTCTGACAGCCCGAGGCGGTATCGACGCATACGTGGCCCGGCTCGGAACCGTGACACTTCTTGATCTGTTCAGGCGTGCAGCTAAGCTGGTCCGGCCTCTGACAACCCTTCTTCTCCTCCATGGCACACCTCCTTTCGCCCATCAGGGCCCGTTCTCCCGCAGCATGCTGGCTGGTCCGTGACATTGAGCAACGTCTCGATCGCCTTCCGCCAATGGTTTAGCGTATCGCTGTCCAGGCTGTAATGGACGAAGTAGCCGCTCTTTCGCGCGTGGACGAGTTGGGCATCGCGCAGCACCCGCAGGTGCTGCGACACGGCCGCATCGCTGATACCCAGCGCTCGCGCCAGGGCACCAACACACATGGAGCGCCCCATGAGGAGCTGCACCATTCGCAACCGCGTCTCCACGGAAAGGACCTTGAACAGGCGCGCGAATGCCTCCAGGGAAGGTTGCTCGATCAACGACTTAAGCATCTGCGCAGTTACTTTATCGTGAGCAGGAACCGACGTCAAGTCTTGCACGATCGCATGCCCCACGAGACACTCGCCACTGTCTGCGGGCGCTTCTCGACACCCGCGCCTAGAAGCGTGCCGAGACGCCGCCGACCAGGTTGAAGGGCAGGGAAAGCCCCACCCGAATATCGATGAAACCGAGCGTCCGGACGATGACACCCACCCGAGGGGTCAACGGGGCGATCCCCAGTTCGCCAACGAGCTTGAGGTCATCCGTGAGGTCGTAGTCGATGATGCCGTAGGCCGTCGTCCGAAAGATCTCGTCCCCCGATGCCATCACACCCCCGTGCGCACGCAATCCACCGCCAAGGAGCACGCTGACGACCACGCCGGCGTGCCAGGTGACACGGAAGGGGGACGTGCGAGGCGTGACGCCCATCGGGAAGGCCACCTCAACACCGGGGATCACCGGGAAGCCCACCTTTGCCAGAAGCCCCAGGTCCAGGTCGAGGAGCTTCAGGGGCTCGAGCCCCACCTGGATATTCTGCGTAAGGCCGAACTCGAGCGCTGTTCCGAGCGGTTCGAGGATCGAGGGAATCCCGATCTGTAACTCTCCGGGGGAGAGGGTATACGCCGTCGGCCGGTACAGGGCCTGTGTGGGCGGCATCCTCCCAAACGACATTCCCCATGCGCCACACCCGATCACGCCCACCAGCAACCCCGCGACAACTGCTCGACGAACCTGCCTCATCGGATACCTCCCGAGCTCTTCGTCCACACCCTCAAGCATCTGGGCGGACGGCGTTACGACGCCACGCCGAGTTCTTCCAAAGCTTGCTTGAGCTGTTCATCGCTTGGGGCCCCGTGATGCCACCCGTAATCGCCCTCCATAAACGAGACCCCTTTGCCGAGGACGTTGTGGCAGGCGATCAGCGTGGGCCGTCCGGTCCCCTGCGCGTCGGCAAACGCCTGGAAGGCAAGCTCGATAGCCCCGTAGTCATGACCATCGATCTCCTGAACATGCCAGCCAAAGGCGCGGAACTTGGCAGCGAGATCTCCAGTGTCCATGACCTCCGTGGTGGGACCGTCGATCTGGCAGAGGTTCCAATCTAGGATCGCGCACAAGTTATCCGCCTCGTGATGGACGGCGGCGGTGGCCGCCTCCCATGGCTGCCCTTCCTGGCACTCGCCGTCAGAGATATGGACGAACACACGGTACCGCCCCCCCACGACCGGGGCGGCCAGCGCTTGCCCGAGCGCCACGGAAAGTCCATGCCCCAACGAACCCGAGGAAAGCTCGACACCCGGGAGTTTCCAGGAGGTCGACGGATGTCCTTGTACTGGAGCTCCTAGCTTGCGAAACGACCACAGAAGCTCCTCATCGAAGTAGCCCTTATCCGCAAGGATCGCGTAGAGGATCGGGCACGTATGACCGTTGGAGAGGAGGAACCGGTCACGCTCCGGCCATGCCGGCCGACTCGGATCGTGCCGCAACACGCCTCCGTAGTAGAGCACGGTGAGCACATCGGCCATCCCCATTCCACCGCCGGCGTGCCCGGACTGCGCCCGGTAAACAATCTCCAGCACCTTCGCCCGCAACGCGTTCGCCTTCTTAGAGAGTTCCTGATGCGTCACCTGTTCCCCCTTTCGTCCGCCCATTGTACACAAGAGCGGCGCGGAGAACGCTGGGCAACGGCCCTACCACACGATGGAGGAGACATCCCACACGTACACTCGGGTGTCGGCACCTCCCGAGGCCAGATGCGTACCGTCAGCACTGAAGTCCACGGCGTGTACCCACCCCGTGTGTTCTTTGAGCGTGGTGATGGAACGCCCGAGCGCAGTATCCCACAACCGAACCGTCCCATCCTGGCCCGCGCTGGCCAGGGTGCGGCTGTCGGCCCGGAACGCAACATCCATCACCGGCCCCTGGTGTCCGTGCAATGTGTGGACCAAGTCCCCGGTATCCGCTTCCCAGACGCGAACGGTGGCGTCGGCCGAGGCGCTCGCAACGAGTTTCCCGTCGGGGCTGAACGCAACACTCCACACGACGCCTTCGTGCCCCCGGAGCGTACGCACCGTGTCACCGGTGGCCACGTTCCACAGCTTCACCGTTCGGTCCTGGGAACCGGTGAGGAGGCGCCCCCCATCGGGGCTG
Organism: Candidatus Acetothermia bacterium; assembly: GCA_003552425.1. The sequence goes on from PUMC01000099.1 coordinate 2,722, forward strand.
AACACCACGGAGGTCACCCCGTAGGGGTGCCCCACGAACCTGTGCAATGGCTCGCCGGTCGCCAGACGCCACAGGCGGATGTTGTCCCCGCCCGAGGCACACACGGAAGCAAGGAACGACCCGTCAGGGCTGAAGGCCACACCGTGCACCTCGCGCGTGTGCCCGACGATCGTGCGCAACTCGTGCCCCGTCGCCACGTTCCACAGCTTGATGGCGTTGTCCCACGACCCCGTGGCCACCGTGGACCCATCGGGGCTGAATGCCGTCGACAGGACCCCGTAGTAGTGACCGGTCAACACCCGTTGCCTCAGGAAACCCGGGCTCGCCCACAGCGCCGTGCGTGCATCGTCGCCGCTTGTGGCCAGGAACGACCCATCGGGGCTGAACACCACATCGCGCACGGCACTCATATGCTCGATCAGCTGTTGCGCCTCGGGAAGCGAACGAACCACGGTGATCTGCGAAGTGGTCGTATCCTGGCCACCCCCGTCATCGGTAACCGTGAGCCGTGCGGTGTAGGTGCGACGATCCACACCCGAGGGAAGCACATACGTGTGCTGCACGGCCACACCCTCCTTGGCCGAGGAACCGTCTCCGAACTCCCACCGGAACGAGACAATGGTGCGACCGGCCCCCACATCGGATCCATAGGCATCGAACCTCACCGTGAGCGGTGTGATTCCGGAGACGGGGCTGGCCTTCATCGCGGCCGTGGGGCGCTCAACCGTCCTCGCACACCCTCCCAGGAGAAGGGCAATCGCCAGCCCCATCACGCCAACGCCCAGTACAATCGCTACCCGTCGCATCGGTAACCCCTCCTTGTCGCACGTTCCGTACCACCACTATACCACTGCGAGCTAACAAGGCCGCCGGTGGAGGACGCCTCTACGGAGAAGAGGACGATGGAGGGGTGTCTGAGAGAAGCTGGAGGAGAAACTCGCGGAGACAGCGGGCGTCGGCCCGGCCCTCCGAGCGCTGCATCGCCTGGCCCACAAGGAACCCCATGGCCTGGGTTCGTCCCGCTCGGTAGTCGTGAGCCGCCTGCGGGTGGGCGGCCAACACATCCTGTGCCAGTTCCCGAAGCGCCGTCTCGTCGCGAAGCAGGCGCCGATCGCTGGCGGACAGACAAGCGTCGAGATCGGCACCCAATGTGATCACGTTCTCCAGGATCTGCTTGGCGGTCGCCCGGGTGACGTCCCCCCGGTGGACCGCTTCGACCAGCCGAGCCAAGGCGGCGGGAGGCAGGGGAGGCACCGCATCCCGCCAGTAGCGAAGAAGCTCGGTGAGCGTCCAGTGCGCTGCCTGGCATGGGTCGGTGCAGGCGGCGGCCACAGCTTCGAAGTAGTCGGCACGCTCTGGCTCTGCGATCAGCGCCTGGGCTTCTTCCCCGGTCACCCCGAAATCGCGGGCCCAGCGCGCCAAGCGGGCTCGGGGAAACTCAGGGAGTTCTCCCCGAACGTGCGACAGAAGTCCTTGCGTGATGGCAAGCGGGGGGAGGTCCGGCTCTGGGAGGTAGCGGTAATCGTGTGCTTCCTCTTTCTGCCGTTGGAGAACGACCGTTCCGCGGGCTTCGTCCCACCCCAAGGTCGCCGACCGCACATGCTCCCCGGACGCGATGAGCGCCTGCTGGCGCCCGATCTCGCACACGAGCGCGCGTTCCACACTACGGGTGCTGTTCATGTTCTTGATCTCCGTCTTCGTGCCCAGCGCGCCGCTCGCTGTGCGAAGCGATAGGTTCGCGTCGCACCGCAGCGCACCCTTGTCCAGGTCCCCCGACGACACCCGCAGATGCCGGAGCAGGGTCCGCAGTCCTTGGACACAGGCCCGTGCATCACCAGGCGATCGAAGGTCCGGCTCGGTCACGATCTCCACCAGCGGAACGCCGGCGCGGTTGAGATCGATCAGCGTAAGATCGCGAGCATGGATGAGCTTCCCCGCGTCTTCCTCGAGGTGCAGCCGGGCAATGCGTACGGACATCTCGCCTTGGGGGCCCGTGAACGCGAAGCTGCCCCCACGCGCCAGCGGGCGTTCCTGCTGCGTGATCTGATAGCCTTTGGGAAGGTCAGGGTAGAAGTAGCTCTTGCGGTCGAACGCCGCGACAGGAGGAACCTGGGCACCAAGCGCCAGCGCCACGCGCAGCGCAAGCTCAACGGCCCGACGGTTGAGCACAGGGAGCGTCCCGGGGTGCCCCAAACACACCGGACAGGTCAGGCTGTTAGGCGGTGCGTCGAAGTAGTCAGCACTGCATCCGCAGAAGAGCTTGCTCTGTGTGGCGAGCTGTACATGGATCTCAAGACCGATCGCAACATCCACAGCGAAGTCAGCCTATACGCGGTCAGACCGCCGGAACAGCGTCCCAAACACCGGCGATCGGCGCTTCACAGTCCGCACAGTGCCCGTCGGCAAGACGCAGCTCCTCCACCTCGAACCCATAGCGGCGGACAAGCACCACCCCGCACTCTGGACAGACCGTGTGCTCGCCCTCACCGGGGACGTTACCCACATAGACATACCGAAGACCAGCCTCGAGCCCAACGTCACGCGCCTCGCGCAACGTACCCACCGGCGTGGGCGGGCGGTCGTGGAGCTCGTA
>PUMC01000034.1 GCA_003552425.1 Candidatus Acetothermia bacterium
AATTCCGACAGGGCTATCTCCACCATGATCGGGGATGGCTTCCCGGTGATCTCCTCCACGCATCGCTTCGTCGTGGCCTCGAGGGCGGCGATCACCCCCGCGGTGTCGGGCAGCTCTCCCCCGTCCACAGGGCAGGTTCGGTCTGGATTCGTTGCCCAGAACCGTGCCCCGCGTCGCAACGCCTGGAAAGCGATGTTGAGCTTCCGGTAGTCGAACGTCCGGTCAAACGCAGCGACGACATGTTCGATGTGACTCGGGTTTTCGGTGATCCTTAGGCCAGCCCTCTCCAGCTCTTCGAGCAACGGTGGCTCGCCGATCGCAAACACCCGTGCTCCCGGGGCTACCTGTGCCATACGGCGGGCGAGCACAAACGAAGAGTTGAGCACATCGGCCTCCCCCGCAGGGATGCCCATCCGGGAAAGCTTCTCCGCGTAATTGGCGCGAGATTGGAGCGGCTTGTTCGAGAGGAAGAGGATCTTCCGCCCCCTGGCGCGCAGCTGGGCAACGGCGTTCGGCGCTCCGGGAATGACCCGATCCCCGAGGTAGACGGTGCCGTCAAGGTCAAGGATGTAAGCCTGCAGAGTGCTCACGTGTTCGTCCACCGCCAGCTCCTTCGTTGCACCAAGGTGACACCCAGAACGACCACCGCAACCGCCGGTAACTGCAGCATGTGAAGCCTCTCCCCGAGGACAAGCCATCCCAACAGCGCGGTCCCCACGGGCACGAGGTTCAACACCACGTTGGCTTCCGTTGCCTTGAGCCTGACCAGGGCGTGGGTGTACAGCATGTAGGCCAATGCGGTGTTGACGAGTGCTAGCCCCAAGACGATGCTCCACGCCACGGGGGGCAACGACGGGACACCCTCCCAGATCAGAGCCAGCGCGACGAGCGGGATCCCTCCCAGACCGAGGGGCAAGGCCGTAAGCGGAAGCGTCGGCAGCTGCCGGTCGCGTGCCGCTTGGCGAGCGAGCACGGGAAGAACCGCGAAGCTCAGCAGCGCGATGATCAAGGCCCCCAACGAGGCTGCCGGCGGTGGCTCCAAGTCGCTGGCGAAGAACAGGACGCCCCCTCCTACAGCTGCTAGAATCCCCAGCAGCTGTAAGCGCCGCGGGGGTTCCTTGAGCCATGCCGTCTCCAAGCCGAGGACCGCGATGGGAACAAGGCACAGTACGAGCGAACCGGCTGTTGCCGTTACCTCCTTCAGCGCCCAGAACAACGCCCCGTTGCCCAGGGTGTACTGGCAGAGTCCCATCAGGCCGAGCCGTTTCCACTGAGAGCGCGAGGGAAGGGCGATGCGGGTGTTCCGGCGTATGAAAAGAGGGAGCAGCATCACGAACGCTAGCGTGTAGCGCAGGCCCGCTATGGTGACCGGTCCCGTGTACTCGAGAAGGACCTTCACGCCCACGAACGACGATGACCAGATCGCCGCCACGATCACCACCTCTGCCGTGGCCAGCCATCGGCGCTCTGGAGTGGTTGGCGACAGCGTCGTGTTCATGGCGCATTGCCTGTGGTCGTGTCATGGTCCTCCGTCCATCGCTGAGGCCAACTGGTGATCACGCCGGTCACTGCTGGGTCCGTCCTGAGGGCAGGGACCGGATACCGTGTGCCCCAGACGTAGATGAAGTGGCCCGAAACGGTATAAGCTTCGCCCATCGGTGTTCGGTAACCGCTGAGCAGCGCCGGTCGTCGGGCAACGGGAACCATCAGACCGTCGACCCCCAGCTTCTCGAGGTAGGCTGGGCCCGTCAGGGGCATCGCAAGCATCAACGCCGCGACCGTGAGTTCGGGGGCGCGTGCCTTGAGGTACCTGGCGAGACGATGGTCGAACGACGAGACCACTGTCTGGTCCTCCAGACCCAGTTCGCGGATCACTGCAAGTGTGCCGTCGGCAAGCCTCCGACTGGTCTGCGAAAGCCCGAAGATGGAGCTTGCTCCCTTTAGTTCTACGACGGCCCGCATACCGTGCGCACGCGTCCAACGGAGTGCCTCGGTGAGTGTGGGGATGGGTTCGCCTCGGTATGCCTTCGCCTGAGCGGAGGACACCTCTCCCGAGGCAATGGTACCAAACGGGTCCCTCTCCGAGAACCAGCTTCCCGCGTCCAACGCGCGAAGCTCCTCAAGCGTGAACTGGGCTACGTGCCACGGAAAGCGCCATGGGTATACGCGTCGCACGTCTGTTGTGCGGCGCAGCGTGGCATCGTGCATGAGCACCAGTTCCCCGTCGGCTGTCAGGCGCACGTCGAACTCCCACATCGTGGCGCCGGCACCCAGGGCCGCCTCAGCGGCAGCCAGTGTGTTCTCCGGGGCCAGCGACCGCGCCCCGCGGTGAGCAACGATAACCTCGGAGCCATAGAGCATCGTCCCCCCGAGCACGAACGCAAGCAGGGGAGCCAGCATACGCTTCACAAAGCACCCCGTGCACACATACGCCAAGACCTTCCTTCGGGAAGCGTTCAACCGGCTATGAGCTCGTCCAGGGCCTGGATGATCGCTTCCTCCTTGCCCCGCTCCACCAGCGCGGCGGCGGCGTAGTCGTGACACGCATCGATGGAGCCGTCCACCCGTTTGGCCGCCTCGGGAAGAAGCCACGAGAGCCCGGGCATCTCGCCACCCACAATCCGTGCTTCCAGGGGGGAGGGTACGCGCATCGACATCTTGACGAGGTCCCAGTCGAAGCGACCAAGGCCGGGGACTTCGGCAGGCATGTCCTGGAAGCCGGCGACGTATTTTCCTGGTTCGACAAACCCCGCATCGCGAAGTTCCATACAGAATTCGCCCACGATCTTGACCCCCATAGGGGCGAACCCATCGCCGACGGAGAACCACTGCACGTGCCGACTATGGGCGAGGCCGTCCCGTTCCAGCCGGGCTGTGACCGCTCGGAAGCGCTCCTCCTTCACCCTCTCCAGCTCGCGAAGCTTCTCCTCTTGCTCAAGGGACGGACCGGTGAGGCAGCACGCCACGGCGAGCTCGGGTCCTTGCATCGCGTATCCTGCAGCGCCCAACGTGGTCAGCGACTTCGCCAATGGCTTCAAGGGTTGTGCCGGGGAGAACTTGCACAGTTCATAGGTTTCCCGGCCGTCCTGTTCGTTGACCGACACGTGTTTGTGTTGGACCGCTGCGGTCAGCGCTTGGCGGTTCTCGCCGACCAGCCTTCCCCCGCGCTCATGGGAGTCCCCGATGGCCCCGATCACGCCAAGATAGGCCAGGTCAACGTTCGCCTCGTCCAGCGCCAGGGCGAACAGCCAGGCGGCGGTTGCTGCGGATACATCCTGCTCGCCAGATAGCCCGTAGATCTCCGTGGACAGGTTCATGACCTTCGGATCGTCAACCGGTTCCGCCATGTGGTGATCCACGATGAGTGTGAGCGAGCGCCCGCCGTTCACCTCGGCGATCATCGGCGCGGCGCGTGCACCGAGGTCAACGTAGATCACCGGTTGCCCCTGGAGCTTGTCGTGCAAGCGTTCGTTGATCGGCCGGTGCACGCGTTCAAGCGGGATGCGGGTGACGCGGACTCCAGCGCGTGTGAGGGACGCGCTCAGCACGGCCGATGATGCGATGCCGTCGGCATCGTTGTGGTGAACCACAGTGACATGTTCGGGGGCTGCTGCGCGCAGCCTTGTCACCGCTTCGGCGAGTGCCGCTTGGTACTCCCTTTTCCCCATGTCAGGCCTCCTTGATGGTGAGCATGTCGATCACAGCATCGAACGCGAAGTCCGGTTTCGCGCAGAGCGTAAGGAGCTTCTCCTCTGTCATCGCTCCGCTGCGGACGAACACGCGGGTCATCCCGAGACGTTCCCCGGAGAGCATGTCGGTATCCATGTCGCCGACGATGGCACATTCCTCGGGGGCAAGCGACAAGCGCTCGAGGGCGATTCGCACAATGTGCGGCGACGGTTTGCCGATGATGGCGTCGGGCTGTTGGTCGAGCATGTAGGAGAGCGCGCCGATGACAGCTCCCGTTCCGGGGATGACACCGTCTTGTGCCGGGAAAAGACGATCGGGATTCGTGGCCACGAACCTCGCCCCGGCATGGTACAGGGCCCGCAACGCTCCCGTAATGCGATCGATGTTGTCTTCCCGGACGCGCCCGGAACCGTCGAATGCGGAACCCACCACCACGTACTCCGCCTCCATGGGGTCGTCGGTGAGCACGAGGCCGGCGAGCTCCAGCTCCTCACGGAGTCCCGGAGCACCGACCATGTACACACGCGCCTGGGGTTTCTGCTCAGCCACATACTGAGCTGTCCCGTACGTTGACAGCACAAGATCGTGTGCATCGACCGGGATCCCTAGCTTGGCGAACTTGTCTACATAGGAAGACTGCGACTTGGTGGAGTTGTTGGAGATGAACGCCACCTTCTTCCCGCCTCGACGTAGCCGTTCGATGGCTTCCGGTGAGCCCGGGATCGGGTCGTCGCCACGGCACAGCACGCCATCCACATCGAAGATGAAACCGCGGCAACGCCGTAGCGGATGACCTTCGGGAAACGTCTCCTCTTTCACGTCGGGAAACCTTTGTTGCACGCTACACCTCCATACTCGCGTCGTCCGACCTTCTGGTTTAGGGGGCCGCCTCGATATACCGCTCCGGAAAGTCCGTGATGATGCCGTCGACGCCGATGTTTCGCATACGCGACAGGACATAGTCCTGGTTGACCACCCACGGAAACACGTATAGGCCCTGGCTATGTGCGCTGTGAACGAGTTCGGAGGTCGTCTGCGCCCAGTGGGGGAGGATAGCATCCGGCGACACGTGCGCAACTTCCTCCCACAGTGTGAGCCATTCGCCTGCGTACAGCATGCCAATACGTATCTCCGGTGCGAGCGACCTGAGTTTGCGCAGTGTGCGGTGGTCGAACGAGACCACCGTTACCCAACCCACCGCGCCGCACGTGTGGAGCAGCTCCGCCAGCCTCTGCTCGATCCAGGACATCGAGGGCTCATCGTGACGTGTACGCTTGAGTTCGAGGAGGAGTTCGATGCGTCCATTGACCATGCGCAGGGCTTGTTCGAGGGAGAGCACACGTTCTCCTGAGAACTCCCGTCCGAAACGGCTGCCGATCTCGAGGCTCTCCATCTCGGCCTGGGAGAGATGGGTGGGCCAGCTTCCCCCGCCGGTAAGCGCGGAGATGTCCGCATCGTGAAGGAGCACGAAGCCCTGGTCTTGGGTGGGCCACACATCGACCTCAACACCGCTCAGTCCCAGGTTCATGGCGTGCTGAAGAGCGGCGGCTTGTTCTTTTTTTAAGCATGGCCAATCGAACAGGTA
>PUMC01000127.1 GCA_003552425.1 Candidatus Acetothermia bacterium
AGGAGGTAGTCGGTTAGGTCTTCGGCCATTCGCTTGGTCAATGTGGTCACGAGTGCCCGTTCGCCGCGGCCTACAACCTGCTGCACTTCTCCGAGCAGATGGTCCACTTGGCCGCGCACGGGGTGCACTTCTACCTTGGGATCGATCAGGCCGGTGGGGCGGATGATCTGCTCGACGACGGACGAAGACACACGTCGTTCGTACGGTCCAGGTGTTGCTGAGGTGAACACCACCTGACCGATGCGTTCCTCGAACTCTTCAAACGTCAGCGGTCGGTTATCGAGTGCTGAGGGCAGGCGGAAACCGAACGTCACCAGGGTGCCCTTGCGCGATCGGTCTCCATGGTACATGGCGTTCAGCTGCGGTACGGTCTGGTGGGACTCGTCGATGACGGCCAGGAAATCAGGAGGGAAGTAGTCCAGGAGCGTCCACGGCGGCTCGCCCGTAGACCGGCCGTCCAGATGACGCGAGTAATTCTCGATCCCGGGGCAGTATCCCATCTCCCGAAGCATCTCCAGGTCGTACATCGTTCGCTGTTCCAGCCGCTGGGCTTCCAGAAGCCGACCTTCGGACTGCAGCTGCTCGAGCTGTGCTTCCAGTTCCTCCTCGATGGACTTGACGGCGTGCTTCAGCCGCTCCTGAGGGGTGACGAAGTGCGTGCTCGGAGGGACCGTGACGGACGATCTTGTGCCCAAGGCGTCGCCGGTCAATGGGTCTACCTCGGTGATGCGCTCGACCTCATCGCCGAACCACTCCACCCGCCACCCTCGTTCCTCCGATGCGGGGATGATCTCCAGTACGTCACCCCGCAGGCGGAACGTGCCACGCTCGAACGCCAGTTCGTTGCGCCGGTACTGGAGTTGGACGAGCTGGCGAAGGACGCTGTCCAAGTCGTATTCCCCACCCTGCTCCAGCGAAAGCGCCAGGGCTGCGTAGTCGGTTGGCGAGCCCAGTCCGTAGATGCACGACACGGAGGCCACCACGATCACATCGCTCCGTGAGAGCAACGAGGCGGTGGCTGCGTGGCGAAGCCGGTCGATCTCGTCGTTGATCTGAGCATCCTTCTCGATGTAGGTGTCGGTCTGGGGGAGGTAGGCCTCGGGCTGGTAGTAATCGTAGTAGGAGACAAAGTAGTGGACAGCGTTGTCCGGGAAGAGCTCCCGGAACTCTCCGTACAGCTGTGCGGTGAGCGTCTTGTTGTGAGCGATGACCAGTGTTGGGCGCTGGGTTTCCTGGACAAGGTGGGCGATTGTGAAGGTCTTCCCTGTTCCGGTGGCACCGAGCAGCGTCTGGAAGCGCGTGCCTTGTTCGATCCCCTGGACGAGCGCGCGGATGGCCTGTGGTTGATCGCCCTGCGGGCGCAGCTTCGTCTTGATCACGAACTCCCGGGTCTTCGTGCTCTTGGGCATACCTCTATTGTACCCGTGTTCGCGGAAGGGGCGCTGGCGCGCGGGTGTGTCGGCGGGTTATTCTCCTTGCTATGAGGACGATGCTTGTGGCTTTGGCAGCGTTGACGATCGGTGTAGCTGGGTTCGCTGTTGAGCTTCACTACTTCTGGGCCCGCGGTTGCCCTGACTGTAACGAGATGAGCGCCTTTTTGGAGGAGCTCGAGGAGACGTACCCCGCGTTGGAGGTGCACCGCCACGAGACACGTCTCGACGGTGACAAGTGGCGGCTGATGGTCAGCCTGGCTGAGGAATACGGGGTTGACGGTCGGTTCGTTCCCATGGTGTTCGTCGGTGACGTGGGCGTCTCGGGAGCGGGGGGCATTGCCGAGCTTCAGATTCAACGAGAGGTCGAGGCCTGCCTGGAGAAGGAATGTCCATCCCCGCTGGACAGGGTGGAGCGCGTGCGATGGCGTCCGAGCCCAACAGAGTGGCTGTTGGCAGGTGCTGTTGTGTTACTGACGTTGCTCATCATCCTCGAGGTGGGGTCTTCCTGACGCAGCATTGGCTGACCGGGGATCGCGAGGGTTGTGCGGATGGCGACCGAGAAGAAACGTTTGCCGGATGTGGACACGGAGAGTCTGCTAACGCAGCTTCGTGATGCCGAGCGCAGCGGCGGTGGTTCCGGGTCGGAGGTCGCGTCGCTGCGGGAGGAGATCGCGCGCCGCCACACGGGGCTTGTGCGATCGGTAGCGTTTCAGTTCAAGTTCACGGGGGAGCCGCTCGAGGATCTCGTTCAGGCGGGATATCTTGGCCTCCTTGGGGCGGTAGCCAACTTCGATCTGGCCCGAGGCACCAAGTTCAGCACCTACGCGACGCACCTTATCAAGGGGGAGATCCGCCACTACATCCGGGACAAGTATGGGCAGGTGCGGGTTCCTCAATGGGTGCGCGCCCTATCGAAGAAGGTGGGGGACTGCCAGGATCGGCTCTATCAGGAGAAGGGGCGACCTCCGACGTTGGAGGAGATCGCCGCGGCCCTGGAGGTCACTCCAGAGACGGTATCCGAGGCCCTCAAGGCGCGCGATGCCATGACCTACGTATCGCTCGATGCGGAGCGGCGAGCCAGCGACCCCGCCCCATCCGTCGACCTCAAGCGGCTCCTCTCCGGGGATCGCAGCCAGCTTCCCCTCGAAGTCCGCTTGCGCATCGCCTCCGCGGTGGAGCGCCTGTCTGACCTGCAGAAGAAGATCATCGAAGGGTTGTTCTACCAGGGCCGGACGCAGACGGAAGTGGGCGAGGAAGTGGGACTGCCCCAACGGCAGGTCGCTCGCGAGAAGGAGCGGGTCATCAAAGCGATGAGAGAACAGCTGTTTGGCGAGGGTGGAGGTCTAGAGCAACGCCGGACGAGGAAGAACAAGGGTGATGAGCCACCTGAGGAAGGCTCATGAGTGTGCTGAACATGCTGACGTTGCTGACGGAGGTTGTGGGATCGGTGAACCAGGCGGTGGAGCACCTGGAGGCAGGTGATCAGGCCACCGGCTTGGCCGGTCTGGATGACTGCATCGCTCGACTCGAGGGTCGTCTCGGCAGTCTCGGCGGCAGCGATATCGGCGCGCTGGACGTGGCGGTTCCCCTTGAGGAAGTGCGTGGTGAACTCGCGGCTGTGCTCGAGGATTTGCGTGCCGCCCGAAGTGCCCTCCACGCGGCCTACCAGGCGCGCGAGCGCTGAGGCGACCGGCGCGCGTTTGGCGCTCCTCTCAAGGTCCTGTACGATGCGCGGTAGACGACCTGTGACGACAATCGTGTTTGCCGGCGCACACCTGGGCTACAACGCAGCGCAGCATCCCTTGGGGGGCGGCGCCCAAGTGGGTATGCAGCTGTTGCGCCGCTGGTCCGAGACGGCGCCCTTCCGGCTGGTCGTGCTGGGCTCAGGTCCCGGTGAAGGTTGGGAAGGGTTCCCCGGTGTTGCGTACCACAGGATCTCCAGGGATGCCTCGGGAAAGGCTGAACGCCTCACGGATCTCTCCGTGCGCGGCTACGCACGCTTCTCACGCCACTTCGAGCACGGGGTCACGTCGTGGCTGGCGGCCCATGCGGTCCGGCAGGGCACGGAAGGTGTATGTGTCCTTCACAATGATGTGTGCGAGGCCGCGGACTTCGAAGCGCTGCGCAAGCTAGGCTACGCGCAGGCAACGATTCTCCATGTGGATGTTGTGGACTACGCGGCCAGCGTCTACCTGAGGGGCTGGCTGACGGCGCGTCACCTTGCCCTGCTGGCGCGTACGTTGGGGCGTGCAGGCTTGCTGCGATGGTGCCCGGATGTTCTCAGGCTCATCTTCGCCAAACAGGAAGCGTGTTTCCGGATGTCCGAGCTCCTTGTTGTGCCGTCGGCGGATATGCGTACCGTCATCCAGGAGGCCTATCCCTGGCGGTCCGACGACGACGTGCTGGTTGTGCCGTGGGGTGCCCCGCCGGCGCGGGCGGCGGTCAACGGTGACGGGCAGGCTGTTCGAGCGGAGCTCGACCTTCCGTCTGACCGGCCGGTTCTCGTCGCCTTGAGCCGTATCTCCCCCGAGAAGGGGCAGGACCTCCTGCTCAAGGCCGTAGCCCAGTGGGATCGGCGCGGCGGGTCGCCGCTGTCGGTCCTGATCTGTGGTGCCCCGGCCTTCATCCACGGGTCGGGCTACATGCGCAAGCTGGAGCGGTTGGCGCGCCGGGTTCCCAGGAGCGAGGTGCGGTTCCCCGGTTACGTGACCGGCGAGGCGAAGGCCAGGTTGCTCGCTGCGGCCGATCTGTACGTGTTTCCGTCACGACATGAGTCCTACGGGCTGACGCTGGTGGAGGCGATGTGCGGTGGCCTTCCCGTGCTTACCACATCGCACCGCTCGGCGACCGAGCTCGTACGGCCAGCCTTCGGGCGGGTTGTGCCGTCGACGCCCTCAGGATTGGCCCAGGGGATGGAGGAGCTCCTGAGCGACCTGGAAGCGCTTCCTGCTATGGGTGAGCGCGCTCGGGCGTTCGCCGAGAAGCTGTCCTTCGCCGACGCGGCGGACCGCTTGGCCGCGGAACTCGTCCGCTGCGCTTCCCGCGGTTCACAGGAGGAACACGCGGTGCGCCCCGCGTGAGCTCGGCGTGATCGGTGGTGTTGGTCGGACCAGACTATAACGTTCTCGGACAGACGTCCCTGGAAGTAGCCTTCTGCCCTAAGGCTTGCCCTATGGCGGCGGGGAGCTGCGTCGGGTCTGCTCCCTCACAGCGGGCGCGCCAGCCGGGGCGAGCAGAAAGGGGGTCGAAGCCAAGCGCCGTTTGCTCGGTTGAGAAGGCCTCCTGGGCGATTGTCACCAATGGACGGACATCCCGAGGACGGAGATCGCGGATTGTGCGTTCACCAAGGGCAGCCATCGCCGGCGAGTATACCGCACACCTGTCGTGATGGGCCTTGCCTACAGCGCGTGATCGACGCGGGCGCCGGCCAATGGATGGGCGGAAGGTCAGGTTGTGCGTGGGGGTGCCTCCACCTCTGTTGGACGGGGGCGGAACATGTGGTACACGGTGAACGTGTCGCTCACGCGCCGCTCTGAGCAAAGCTCGTAGGCGAAGCGGCTGTAGATTTCGCGGTTGCGGGCATCCCCTGTGAACAGGTAGGCGCCCTGTAGCGTCCGATCTCTGTCCACGAGATCGTGAACGGCATCGAGAAGCCGCCGCGCGACGCCCTTTCCCTGATGTGCTGGGGCGACCGCCAGCCCCACCAGTGTGCTGTGAGGTTGCGGTAGGTCCTTGGGGGGGAGCATCACCTTGAGCGTGGGAAGAATGCGTCGCCACCGGATCGAGGTGGTCAGACCAAGAAGCCCGCCCAGTCGAGACAT
>PUMC01000071.1 GCA_003552425.1 Candidatus Acetothermia bacterium
GGCCTTTGCCTTTGCCACCCCGACGGAAGTCGGGGTCCGGAATGCGGAGCTTTGGCCGGCGTTCGTCCTTGCTGCGCACTATGTCGTGATAGCATGAAGAGGAGTGCCGGCTCTTCGTATCTGTTCATTGGAAGTTGTCCAGCTCGGTGATATGCGTCTCCCGGGGCTACACCCACGCCTCACACAGCACCTCAGCCTGCTCCAGCACTGTGTTGGTAGCCTTTTCCTGTTTGTCTGGCGGATAACCGTACTTGCGCAGGATACGTCTCACCAGCACCCGGAGGCGCGCCCGTACGTTCTCCCGCAGCGTCCAGTCCGTGGACACGTTGGCCCTCACCGAGGCCACCAGTTCCTGGGCGATGGTGCGCAGGGTCTCGTCGCCCAGCACCTTCACGGCGCTGTCGTTGGTCTCCAGGGCATCATAGAAGGCAACCTCATCATCGCTCAAGCCAAGGTTCTCACCGCGCCGGCTGGCCTGGCGCATCTCCCTGGCCAGGGCGATAAGCTCCTCGATCACCTGGGCGGCCTCGATGGCCCGATTCTGGTAGCGGCGGATCGCACTCTCCAGCATCTCCGCAAAGGACCGTGCCTGGACGACGTTCTTTCGCGCCCGAGTCCTCACCTCGCCGTGCAACAGCTTGCGCAGCATCTCCACGGCCAGGTTGCGGTGCGGCATGCCCCGCACTTCGGCCAGGAACTCCTCGGACAGTATGGATATGTCCGGCTTCTTCAGCCCGGCGGCGGCAAAAATATCGGTAACCTCGTCCGACGACACAGCCCGGGACACTATCTGCCTGATGGCCAGATCGAATTCTTCAGGCGATTTGCCGTTGCGCCCGTCCCCCTTGATGATCACTGCCCGCACCGCCTGGAAGAACCCCACGTCGTCCCGGATGCGCATGGCTTCGTCATCCGGCACGGCCAGGGCAAAGGCCTTGGACAGGTCCGTCACCGCCCGCCTGAGCCGCTCCTTGCCGTCCTCCTGCTCCAGGATATGCTCCTGGGCGGCGGGCAGCAGGGATAGCCGTTCCTGCGGCGTCCCCGAAACCCACTTCGACCAGTCGAAACCATGGAAGAGGCCGCAGCAGACCTCGTACTTCTCCAGCATGAGGGCGACGGCGGTCTCCTGATCGATGGCCGTCTTGCCCGTGCCCCCGCTTTCCGTATAGGCGGCCATGGCCTGTTTCAACTGGTAGGCCAGTCCCAGGTAGTCGACCACCAGGCCGCCCGGCTTGTCCTTGAACACCCGGTTCACCCTGGCGATGGCCTGCATGAGGCCGTGGCCCTGCATGGGCTTGTCCAGGTACATGGTATGCAGACAGGGGGCATCGAAACCCGTGAGCCACATGTCCCGGACGATGGCTATCCTGAAGGGGTCCGCCGGGTCCTTGAAGCGCTTGCGCAGTTCCTCGCGCCTGGCCTTGTTGCGCACATGCGGCTGCCAGTCCAGGGGATCAGCAGCGCCGCCTGTCATGACAATCTTGATAACTCCCTGGTGATCGTTCTCGCCGTGCCACTCCGGCCGCAATCTGGTCAGGGCCTTGTAGAGATCGACGCAGATGCGGCGGCTCATGCATACAATCATGGCCTTGCCGTCCATGACCGATAGGCGTTCCTCGAAGTGCCGGACGATGTCCTGGGCCACCAGGCTCACCCGCCTCTCCGCGCCCACCAGGGCCTCCAGTTGCGCCCATTTAGTCTTGAGCCGCTCCTTCTCCAGGTATTCCGCGGTCTCCGTGACCTCTTCGAATTCGGGGTCGACATTGGGCCGCTCCCCCTCATCGAGTTCCAGCCTGGCCAGGCGTCCCTCGTAGTAGATGGGCACCGTCGCACCGTCCTGCACGGCCCGTTGGATGTCATAGACGCTGACATAGTCGCCGAACACCGCTCTGGTGTTCTTGTCGGACAGCTCTATGGGGGTGCCGGTGAAGCCGATGAAGGAGGCATTGGGCATGGCATCCCGCATGTGACGGGCAAAACCGTCGATGAAATCGTACTGGCTGCGGTGCGCCTCGTCGGCAATGACCACGACGTTGCGCCGGTCTGACAGCCGCGGGTGCCGGTCCCCCTTCTCTTCGGGGAAGAACTTCTGGATGGTGGTGAAGACCACGCCCCCGGACTCCACGCTCAGTTTCTCCCGGAGATGGGCGCGGCTCTCGGCCTGAACGGGCGGCTGGCGGAGCAGGTCGCTGCAGCCGGAGAAGGTCCCGAAGAGCTGGCCGTCGAGGTCGTTGCGGTCGGTGATGACAACGATGGTGGGATTGTGCATCTCGGGCTCCAGGATGATGCGGCCCGCGTAGAAGGCCATGGTGAGGCTCTTGCCTGCGCCCTGGGTATGCCAGACGATGCCTATGCGCCGGTCGCCCGGCTGGCTGTCGCGCGGCCTGCGGGCGTAGAAGGTGCCGGAGTCCTCGTCCCTCTCGCCCTCACCGGTGGCTTCTGTGCGCCGGCGATGGGAGGCCCGCAGGGTCTCCTGCACGGCCACGTTGACGGCGTGGAACTGGTGGTAGCCGGCCATCTTCTTGGCCAGTTTGCCGCCGCCGGTGTCTTCGACAACGATGTAGTGGCGGATGAGGTCCAGGAAGCGCCGTTTATCGAACACGCCCTGGACGAGGACCTGTAGCTGGGTCAGCTTGGCGTCAGCCAGGCTTTCGCCCTCGACGGTGCGCCAGGGCAGGAACCACTCCCGGTTGGCGGTGACGGTGCCCATGCGGGCCTGGACGCCGTCGGAGATGACCAGCGACTCGTTGAAGTCGAAGAGGCTGGATATCTGGGCCTTGTAGGTCTGTATCTGGCTGAAGGCTGTGTCGATGGTGGCGTTCTCGTCCGCCGGGTTCTTGAGTTCGATTAAGGCCAGGGGCAGGCCGTTAATGAAGAGAACGATATCCGGGCGGCGGTTGTTGCCATTCTCGATGACGGTAAACTGGTTAACGGCCAGCCAGTCGTTGTTGTCGGGGTCAGAAAAGTCTATGGGGCGTGCCTGGGCGCCGCGAATGCCGTCGGGTGTGCGGTATTCCACGGGTATGCCGTTGACCAGCATGAGGTGGACGGAGCGGTTGCGGGCTTCCAGGCTGGCGCCCTGGGGGCGCGTGAGCTTGCGCAGGGCGTCCTCGAGAGTCTCGTCCGGCAGGGACGGGTTCAGGCGTGCCAGGGCATGCCGGAGGCGCTCCGTCAGCACCACCTGGCCGTAGTCCGACCGCTCCGCGGCCGGCTCTCCGGGAGCAATGTCCGGCCCGTGCACCACCTGCCAGCCTGTTGCTTCAAGCCAGGCCAGGGCGGCGCCTTCGACCACGGTTTCAGTGAACTTGGCCTCGCTGCTCATTGCTCGCTGTTGCTCATCACACCCTGGTTCAAATAGCTCGACTTAGGGTGATCATATCATACCCGAATAGACAAGGATACCCGACCTTGTTATAGTAGAAGTAGCTCATCTGCCACGTGTAGAAGGAGTAACGATGCCGTCCTGAACCGGGCGGCGTCAGTTATTTATGCCACTCCAGGTACTCCTTCATCAGTTTCTTTCTGGTATGCGACCACGAAACCGGGTAGGCGGTCCACAGCACGACGTAGCCCTTTCTGACCGCCAGTACCACTACATAATCGCTATCGTATAGCCAGAGGACTATCCTCTTCTCTTTGCCTCTCTTGTTCTGCCAGTACCTCACTGCCGAGTCGGTATCATGTTCGATAACCGGACGCGGCCAGCGTATCCTTTCGCACCTGCGGAGATCTGGCGTGCGCTGCTCCTCTTCTGGTCCTTCGGATATGATATGCCAGAAAGTGGCCTCTTTGTTATCGAGCAATGGATGGCGCTTGATCTGGACGGGATGCTCACCGAAGAGAGGTCTCGATTCTACGAAGTCCTTGCAGAAATGGGAGTAGATCGCAGCAACATAGTCCTGCCAGGTACCGCCAAAGTCCTCAAGACACACCAGTGGCGGCAGCCAGATGGGAACGGTCGTCATGTCTGCCTCTCGGATGCCTGCCATACAAAGAGATTGGTCTTGTCTTCGCGTAGCAGGTTGGTCTTTGTCAGCTCGTAGCCTGACCGCTGCCTCATTCGCTGCACCAGGGCCAGCTTGGCTGCGTTCCCGGCGAGGCCCCGGTTTGCATAACACACAGCACCGGCAAGGAGATCAGCAAGCTGCAGAGGCGTTGCTTCATGAGAACGCACGGTCTGGACCCGCTCTATGATCTTCCGATCGAAGTCATAGAGGTTATTGCAGAGCACGTCATGCAGTTTGCGTATCTTCTCGGCACTGCGGGTGTCTTTGATGTCCAGATAGACTCTGTACCTGGCGTGGGGCTCGAAGATGACCTTCATCATGTCGAAGTACATCTTGTAGTACCAGGTATCGTGATCTTGAGCGTACTGGTCATGGCGGAGCTTGCTCTTGTCCGGCACAATGAGCGCACGGAAATGCAGGTCGCCGTTATCGAAGAAGTAGTCGAGTAGTTCGAGGTAGAATGCTGTCTTGGCCGGCGATACTTTGGTCCATTTGATCTCGAAGTCTGGGGGAAGGTCATGGCGGGCCTTGATTTCCCGGACTTGTAAGGAGACTTCCCGGGCGATTGTGCTCGGGCAATAGACCGCCCCCAGCACCATTACCGGCTGGCCATCATTCTCCAGATGGCAGCTCTCATCGCAGTATACGTTATACGTCATACTCATTACTCGCCTTCGTACTCAGGCTATTGACAGGGTGCCACTTAGTTTCTATTCTCAAACCAGCTCGTCTGCCATGCGCAGAAGGAGTAACGACGCCGTCCTCCCGGGCGGCGTCAGTCAATTTAGCATGCTTCCCGCTTGGCCTCCGTTACTCTTGAGCTCGCTACGAGAACGCTTTTGTTGGACCAAACAGGCCCGGTTAGTCCATTGCAATTCGCTTGGTTCAGCGAATAACGCCCCTTCGTCACCATTCCGGCGGAAGCCGGAATCCAGAAGATTTCCACTTCCGCCCGGGGGGAGAAGCGGCGTGGCATCAGCAGTCGTTGACAGCACGTCAGTCTTCTCATGGTTGCTGTTGCACGCCGGCAGGCAGCATTAGGGATTTCAACGAAAATGCTCCGGGATGTACATATGGGTCTCGCTGGGCGCCAATTCCATTGAGGTGTTGCCACTACGTACATAGAACCGCTCAACTGGCTGCCCGTTCTTGTCCCTGGTCTTCAAGAAAACAGGGGTCTTGGCGGGCTTGATATCGATCTGGCAAATCTCCAC
>PUMC01000013.1 GCA_003552425.1 Candidatus Acetothermia bacterium
GCGGTGGGTGGTTACCAGCTGGTGCTGAACGACCACCGTTTCCAGGCGTTCAACAAGGACACGATCTTCGTCCGCTACAACAGCGTACGTCACCACCCCGACGACGTTGATCAGCTCGGCCGCACGGCGCTCGGCGACGCGTGGCCACCGCGGATCATCGGCGAACTCGACGGTGAGGATCTGCCGTACTATCCGTGGGATGTGAGTTTCGACACGGTGAAGGTGACGGACTACCAGGTGTTTGACGGTCAGCGTACGACGATGCGTTTCTTGGACGGCAAGTTCAATCCGGTGACGACGTACCGGCCTGGGGATCAGATTTACCTTGAGGTGACGGATCTGGATCAGAACGAGGACAGCCGTCTTCGGGAGCGGATCACGGGCCGTTGGGACGGCGGGCTTGGCAGCGCTCCGATATGGGGCGGTGTGAACGTGTTGGGCGATGCGATGGGCGATGGTCCGACGCAGTTTGCGGCGGATCGTGCGGCGAAGATCTTCATCTTCAACGCCAACACGGGTCGTGTGATGCCGGTGGATCTGATGGAGACGGCGCCGAACAGCGGCGTGTTCAAGTCGACCACGGGGATCAAGGTGAGCGATCTGGGCGGCCGCGAGAGCGATCTGATCGTGGCGTTCTACCAGGATCCGAGCAACCATCACGACATCGCGACGATATCGACGCGGGTGAAGGGTGCGCCGGTGGCGCCGCCGGATCCGGCGAGCGTGGCGTTCGACAAGAGCCAGTACAGCCGTGGGGACACGGGAACGATCACCGTGACCGAGCCGCAGATGGCGGGTCAGCCGGAGATCGCTGGCGCGAAGGTGCTGGTGCTCAAGGACCGTCATGGTGTTGAGGTCAAGAGTTGGGACACGCTGACGGCCGTAGGTGGCACGGAGGACAAGTTCCGTGTGACGTTCACGGTGCCTACCGACATAGCGACGGGGACGATGCGGGCGGTGTACACGCATCCGACGCAGGTTGACCGTACGGCGGAGGCGACGGCGACGGTGATCGTGGCCGAGCTGGAGGACGTGACGGGTATCGAGGTGAGCCCGGCGGTGTTGGTGGATCAGGTGACGTTCCGCCTGATTGCCGAGCCGGCAGGAGCGCTTGCCGATGCGATGACGATCACGATCTACGACCTGACGGGCCGCAAGGTTGACGAGGTCAGCGGCACGAACACCGACAGCGTGACGTGGAACGGCGGGAACCTGCGGAACTCGGCATACGTGTACGTCGCGGTTGTCGAGGGTGCCCAGGTAAGACCCTGGACGTTCCGGGGACCGGTGTACATCCGACGATAGAAACCTCCGGGGGCTTGCGCACGACTGCTGAGAACAGAAGTGCGCAAGTCCCCCCCTGCTCCTGCTGTCCAGCCTGTTCCTCAGAAGCCGACGCGGAGCCCTACGTGGTAGCTCCCGAGGCCCTCTCCCACCCCCAAATCGCCTCCCCGCCATGGCAGGGACTCCGGCGTGCACATGCCTACCTGCCTGTTGCCGCACGGGACGCCTGGGTCTATAGTGCGCCGGGAGGTATCGAATATGAGATATTCGGTGAAACGCTCTTCTGCTGTAGTCGGGTGTGTGGTATTGCTGGGAGTGGGGCTCCTGGCTCAGGAACCTTGCACGATCACCGTCCAGCCCGGCCAGACCCTCCAGGAAGCGATCGATGCGGCGCCTGACAGCGCGGTGGTGTGTCTGGAAGCGGGGGAGTGGAAGGAGAACATCGTGATCACGAAGAGCCTCACCCTGCGCGGGATCGGGCGAGGCGAGACAACGCTCCGTGCAGCGGAGGACTACCTTCCGGTGGTGGTCATCCAGGCACCCGAGGCGTCGGGAGTCGCGGTAGCCATCAGCGGGGTCACGATCGACGGAGGCGGGGGCAGGGAGGGCTACGGTATCCTCGCCACGGACAGTGTCCACCTTACGGTCGGAGACTGCGCGGTCTCCGGCGGCTTCTCCGGCATCGAGCTTCAGAGCAACGCCCAGGCGGCGATCACGGACTGCGTTGTGTCCCGGAATTTTGGCGGGGTCACGCTTATGGACAGTGCCCAGGTTTCGGTCGAGGACTGCACGATCTCGGGGAACGACTACGGCGTCTGGGTGATGGGCAGTGCCCTGGCCACCATGACCGCCTGCAGCATCGCGGAGAGTGGCAGTGCCGGCATTCAGCTCATCGGGGATGCTCAAGCCACGGTCACAGACTGTACCGTATCGGGGAGCGGAGACAGCAACATCGAGATCCGGGAGCGCGCCCAGGGCACGTTCACAGGCTGTAGCCTATCGAACGGGGGGCGGTTTGGCATCTACCTTGAGAGTTCCGCTCAAGCCACCATCGTGAACAACGTGATCCGGGACAACGCGCGCTACGGTGTTGCTTTGGGCGAGCAACCGTGCTTCTTTGTGTTCGGACGGTTCGCCGGCTATGTCGCAGGCAGCGGAAACACGGGTGCGGGGAACGCAGAGGGTACTGTCTGCCCGGAGTACCTGGCGTTCCTGTTCACCGAGGAGGGCGGCACGTTCGATCTGCGGGAGTAGCGAAGCGGAGGACGGCTCCTTACCGCTGCCCCTTCCCAGCTGGTCTTGCGCGCTCGGGCGGGCGATGAGGGGCCATCCGTCAGCGTGGTCATACCGACGCTCAACGAAGCGCGGTGGTTGCCGAGCTTGCTGCGGTGCACCTGGCGGTGCAGGCGGGGTTGGTGAACCTGGGGCAGGTCGCGATCGGCAGGACGAAGTTCAAGGCGTACTCATCGTGACATTCGGCGTTGAGCTGTGGGAAAATGCGGAAGGAAGAGGCAAGGCATCGCCGGGAGGTCGAAGCGTGCTTCGAGGAAGCGGATGCAATCGAGCACCAGGAAGCCGCGCAGTACGGAGATACACGACTGGAAGAGCTCCCGGGGGGGTGCGCCCCTCTGGCGGACCCCCGAGCTTTCTATGCGTAACAGCGGTACGTTGAGCCATCATCTCGCCGTCTTGCAGCAGCTTCTACACCCTCACCAGCCTGGGGGAGCAGGTGGCGAAAAGGGTCATTACGGCGGTGGACAAAAGCTTTCTGGAGGAGCCCCTTGCCCTAGAAGATGAAGCCAGCTCCCAACCCATGTCGCTACGTGAGGCGGCTGAGGGAGGAACGCTGTCGCTACAGATCTTGAACGCGATGGTCTTACGCGATGCTTCATGCTAAAGTCTTTGCGAACACACGACTACAGGATCCAACAGGGCATGGACGTCGTCTCCGTTGCTCAACGGCTCAGGGCGTGAACGCTGTGGCCTGCTTCTCAGGGCCCGAGGAGGAGCATGAGGACGATGCAAGGTTGGTCAGCGTCTGGCGAGGGTCCCGGAAGCCGGGTGGGCGATGGGAGACCATCCGTCAGCGTGGTCATCCCGACGCTCAACGAAGAGCGGTGGCTACCGCGGTTGCTGCGGTCCTTGGCATCTCAGACGAGGCCGCCCCTGGAGGTCATCGTGTCCGATAGCGGGTCACACGATGCCACGACAGACATCGCGGCTGATGCCGGGTGTGCGGTAGTCATCGGGCCGCGCGCCGGTCCGGGCGCGGGGCGGAACCTGGGCGCTTCCTCTGCACGGGGTGACCTCTTGCTCTTCCTGGATGCCGATGTGGAACTGCCGACAGCGGAGTTCCTCGAACGGGCTGTGGACGCGTTCGTACGCAGCAGGTTGGTCATCGCGGGGATGGGATTTCGCCCGCTGGAGCGGGGGCTCTCGTACCGGCTTGCCTTCCGGTTGATCTGGATGGCACAGCGCTGCACCCGGCCAGTGGCTGTTCATGCAGGGGGGTACGCCCTGCTCGGCCGACGGGACCTCCACGAGCACATCGGCGGGTTCGACGAGACCTTGCCCATCTGCGAGGACGACGATTACTGCCGCCGGATGGCAGAACACGGGAAGTTCGGGTTCCTCAAGGGCGTGTACGTGATGCTTTCCGCCCGCAGGCTACAGCGCCACGGGATCTTGAAGACCGGCTGCGTGTACTTCAAGTGGTGGGTAACGCAGATGCTCCGGATGAAGAAGCACAGACCCTTCTACCCGTTCGGTCACTACGGTGATGCGCAGGAGCATGATCGCACGGCACCCCACCCGTAGACAACTGCACCGCGTGGGGGAAAGCGCACACCCCCCCCCTTGTGAACACAACCCTCCGCCGGCTCATTGCCCTGGCGAGAGCATCACCCGCAAGGCCCGGGGCTAATCCTTTAGCCACCACCTGCCGTCGATGTTTTCCAGCGTGATGATCTCTGTACCGTAGTCAGCTTCGTATTCGTACCTCGCCTCACGTTCATCCTCGAACACGAGCTTCCTCGTAGCAAGGGCGCGACCCGCTTCCTCCATCACCCCACGGAACGCCGTCTCCCCCAGTTGCGCCCTCGCCTCATCCATCGCTGCCTTGAACTCAGCACGCTCGGACGGATGTGTAAGGCTCACCAAAGTGTTCACATCACTGGCGAGCAACGCGCGCTCCATACTGCTCATCACATCGGCCGGGGTAGCACCACCCGCCGGGCCACGTCCAACCACGATGGCTGTGCCTGTATCATGCGCATATGGCTCGAGCGACTGGGGAGACAGAACACGCTGAGGGTCCCCGGGGAGAAGCGCGGTGAGGCTCGGCTACCCGTGCATCAACCTGGGGCTTCCGTGCAGACCGAGCCGGACGTTCCGTCTGGCCTCGCTGAGCGAGGAACGACTGCTGGCAACCGTGGCGGGGAATCTGTCCTGCCTCGAGGAGATCGTACGGTGGAATGCTGCGCATGGCCTTCTGTTCCTCCGGATCACGAGCGATCTCGTTCCGTTCGCCTCACACCCGGAGAACGTCTATCCGTGGGAGGAACAGTTCGGGGATGACCTCGCCCGCATCGGGGCGCTCATCCGGAGCTTCGCGATGCGCATCTCCTTTCACCCCGATCCGTTCGTGGTGCTCAACGCGCTGCGGCCTGAGGTGCGCGCTGCGAGTGTGGCCGAGCTTCGGTACCACACGCGCATGCTGGATCTTCTGGGGTTGGACAGATCGGCGAAGATCCAGCTCCACGTTGGCGGTGTCTACGGGGACAAGGAAGCGGCGATGCACCGGTTTGTGCACGAGGTGGGGGGGCTGCCGGACGGGATCCGTGAGCGAC
>PUMC01000028.1 GCA_003552425.1 Candidatus Acetothermia bacterium
ATGGTACGGAGGTTCGAATCCTCCTCTCCCAGCCAACATTAATTTTCTGCACGATACGCTTCATTGTATTTTACAGTACTTATTTACCATCCGACTAAAATGCTATCTAGCCAAAGCTGGATGCTTACTCCCAAAAAATTACCCTGACATCCAAATGTTTTATAATAGTGCCCTGACAATACCGAGATTCCTTCAGATGGCGGCCTCGGTAAAGTCAGGGCAAATTATTCCCCAAACGTCTTATGCAAACTACGATGATTCCCCTGGAATCATCTTCACATGGACGGATCACTTTACGCGTAATACCGCCTCTGATAAATCCCGGTTTTTGTTAAAAATTTCGGAGGGTATCGCTTAATGAAAACCGAACTTGCCGTCCAGGAATTCATGATCAGCCGCGGCGGGACGCGCAACAAGACTCAGACGACTTATCTGAAGCATCTGCGACTATTCCAGGAATCTTTTCTCACCCTGCCCCAAACGCCGCAACCGATCCAAGCATGGCTCAACAGCTCTAAACGGTTGCGGGGCAATATGAACGAACCGTTAACACCGGAAACCATACACTCTCGCTTTCGTACACTTAGAGCATTCTACAAGCAAATACACCTGTGGCATAAAAACGTCAAGGACCCCATGCCTCTGGTACGGCCGCCCAGCATGAAGCCAAAAGCTATGAGGACTTTTACGGAGAAGGAACTCTATATCATATTCATGCTTCCCCTATCATTGCGGGATAAGACCGTATGCACGTTCCTGCTTGGTAGCGGTGTCAGGGCCCAGGAATGTGCCGACCTGAAGTGGGATGATGTTTACCCCGAATATGTCACCGTTAAGGGGAAAACCGGAGAAAGGGACGTGCCGATTACCGACTCCACCTATACGTTGCTCACGCGATTAAGAGCGCAGAATGGAAGCGACACATACGTCTTCACTGGCAAGCGGGGGAAACTTACTTATGAAGGTATTTACAAGATAGTCCGGAGAGCATGCAGGCTGGCAGGAATAAGCGGCAGCCGCTGCTCTCCACATACTTTCAGGCACACATTTGGCACAGAATACGCATCCAGCGGGGCCTGCGACCCCAAGTCTTTGCAAGATATTCTGGGCCACGCTGATTTCAAGACCACTCTCAGGTATATCCAGAACAACCGGAAGAGAAATATTGCCAACCACAAACTCTGCAACCCCCTGAGGCTTATACCAGGGGCGATTCAAGGCCACCTACTCGCCGTAAATGAGGCTGAGGTGATTCTTTATAATAACTGCCTGGAGACAAAACGAGATGAGTAAACAAAACAAGCTGAATGCTGCACGTATCCCCACCGGATACAGATGGAAAAGGGAGTCTGACTGACCAGAAAGGAGGTGCCTATCAAAACAGCACATAAAAGTTGAGCTGGACCGCCATCAAGGTCCAGCTCGGAAAGTGGCGAGGTGTCACCCTCTATATCTTGTTCTAAATATAGCACCTCGCTGCTTCCGAGTCAATACACACGTACAAGGAGGTAAATCATGACCACGATAATGAGCTGGGGGAACAGCGAGGGTACAAAAGGGCGCTGTGACGGCAAATGCCACTCGGCGGCCGGAGGAGTCTGCAAGTGTATGTGTGGCGGTCGATACCACGGCGCAGCTCGGCAGCCGGGTGGAGTCGAGCAGGCCGTCCGTGACACCTGGGAAGACGCCATCCAGGAAGCCGAGAAAAAAGCCCGGGATGAAGGCATGGAGCTGGACACCAGCCGTCTCCGGAAATTCATCGGATTAGAACCTGCCAACTATGCTAAAGAAGTTAACCCTGCCAACCATGAGATAGGTATTCAGTGCCGGCTGCCGCTGGAGGTGGGGTGATGACTTTAGACGAAGCTATCAGGGATTTAGAGCTAATAAAGAACCCTTTATGGGGGAACCACAGTAAGAACTGGATGGATGCTGTCCAGCTTGGCATTGAAGCGTTGAAACGGATTAAGGAATGCCGCCTTATCGACCATACCATCAAAGAAGATTATCTGCCAGGAGAGATAGACCAATGAGAAATAATCAACCAAATATTCCCGGACTGGAGCCGGGGCAACCGAATCTTGAGGAGGTCTTCCGGCCGCTAATAGAAAAACTAGCTTACCTGGAGGACAGGGTGAAGCAGCTCGAACTCGAGGTGTCGTTACTTAGAATCATGATAGAGAAAAACTAAATGCCATGCGCACATTATTACGATATCGACGCCCGGAATATTGGCACCTGTCGCTATTGCGGCCGGCAGGTCCAGTACCCCTGGGGAGGCCATGGCCAAACAATAGTAATAAAGGAGGGGAAAACGTTGGAAACGGTTAGTCCAGAAACAAGGAATAACGAACTTCCGCCCATACCGCCGCGGCCGGAATCCAGATATGAAATGAACAAATATTACGAGGAAAACAAAGCCGCCATTCTCCAGTACGTCGAAAAGCTGGGCGAGAAGGAAGCATGCCTGCGCTGGGGCATCAGTCAGGCGACATGGTTATGCCGACGGATAGGTTCCAGAGGTCCCGACGGCCTGGCTGTCCGGTGGGGGTTGGCGACTAAAGTCTCTGAAAAACCACCTCCTGTCAAAAAAGTGACAGGAACCAGAGCTGACACAATAACTATCCCGGGAATACAAGAAATTCCGAGCCCAAACAAGGGGCTACCAATATTCCCTCCCTGGAACGACAACTGGAGCGATGAGGTAAAAATAACCTGGCTCCAGGTATACCGGGACTTGGCGGGGAAAGGAGCCGGTTTATGAAACGGAAATATACCAGGTGCGGCAGGCTAGATATTCCCTGCGCCAACCGGGGCAAGAGAGACCCCGGCCGGTGCATGAAATTCCGGCTCTGTGAATATCAAATCAGGGAGGATAGATATGGCGAAAAGGCTTTGGAAACTACCTCCCAAAAGAAAAAAGAGTCGGAGAGTTCATTATCCGCCGTGTCCTCTCTGCAACCAACCTCTCCTGCCGAAACAGGAGAAAGCCACGGTTAATTTTAATAGAAAGGATCTGGCGGTGCATAAGGAATGTTAGAAGGAGAAGCACATTATGAGCGATAGCGACCGCTTATGGAACGAGACCTGCTGCTGCGACGATACACATACCATCAAAGAAGGCGGCAGCCATATAAACCTGGTCCAGCTAAAGAAACTGGCCGCATGGCCTTACATGGCCAGCATGAATTTCCTGGTACCCGAATCTGAAAAATATCCCCTGGCCACCGCCGTCGTCTGCGATCGCTGCCTCCAGGACCTGAGAGAAATAAAGTATGCCGTGGCTGGAGAGCCAGATGGCAACGGCCATGCGTACTATTACCGGGTACCCATTGATGAGCTCGAGGATCCGGAATTCTACTGGCCGGACCATCATCCGGACAGAAAGGAAAGAACGAATGGGAAACGAGCTTGAGCATTTAGTTAACTTCTGGAAAACCAGCCTGGCGGAACACCGGTTGCTAATGAGTCCATCGGCTATCTACCTGGTGGAACAGACTATCAAACATCTCGAGGCACCGCTCGCCAAGCAAGAGCGTGTCTGGAGAGTAGAGGAATTAGAAGAGTATTGAAAGGGGGTAATTAACCATGGCTATCTTAATAAAACGGTCCCTTTACCAGTGCGCAAATGCAAAGGTTAAGAGGGAGAGAATGTACTGCGCCAAGGGCATGGGCCTCGGGCGTTCTGTTGACGGCACTTTATCAATTTTGAAGCTCCAGCGAGGCGAGCCTTTGGTATTTGAAATCTGCCAGGAATGCCGGCATTACGACGATATGGGACCGCCTTTAATGAAAGATGAAAGGGGATGGTAGCAAATGCCCAGATGGTGTGAAGACGTAACGTTAGAAAACGGAACCAGGGCGATATTTTGCCACTCAGGTCGACGGCCGGAGAAGCGTTGCCATATCTGTGGAAGCCCGGCTCCGTGGTTATGTGATTATGTGCTGGAATTCGGCCTGGAGAATCCGACGTGCGGCCGTCCCTTGTGCAACGACCATCGAGTGAAGATGGGTAAATGCTTCGATTATTGCCCGGAGCATGCAGAGTTAAGCCGGAAATTAAAAGCAGGAGAAGCCGTTGGCTAGCGATATGGACATACTGCGCCGTGCCTATGACCGTGAAAATGACTCCCGGAGCAGAGGCAAGCTCTGGGCTGCTTACCACGTGGGGGCAACCAGGTCTGACATAAACCGCCTTATGTCCGAGGAGTTGATAACGCAATCTCACCAATCCGCTCGGATAGGCAGGCATGATTACAGCCCGGCTTTGTACCGGTTAACCGAGAAGGGACGGAGTCTGATTTTTGCTACGACCATGGAGCGAGAATTTCAGAGGGTGCCGGCCACCGACATACTTGAGGCCATGAGTTTGATTGTCGGCTTCGACGACATCAAGCAGGCCGTTGCCCAAGCAATAGAGAGCCAGCGCAAGATTAACTTTCTCCTGGAAGGCCCACCGGCCTGCGCCAAATCGCTGATGCTGGAAGCGGTCCGCTCCATAGTGCCGTCCGCCTACATCGCCTTTGGGTCCAGGACGTCCGCCTCCGGGCTTTCTGAAGCTCTATTCGAGCACCAGCCGTCGATACTACTCCTGGATGAAATAGAGAAGATGCACCAGGACTGCTTTTCGGTGCTCCTAGGGCTTATGGAGAGTGGGGAAATCCTGGAAACGAAATCAAAAAAGATGAGGGGAATAAAACTAGATACCATGGTCATCGGCGCCTGCAATAATACAGCCAAGATGCCTCCGGAATTTCTCTCTCGTTTCGCTCTACACGTCTTTTTCCCGGAGTACACCCGGGATGAATTTATTGATGTCTGCCGAGGCTTTCTCACCCGGGCCGAAAACTGTCCGGAGGACATCGCTGTCACCATCGGGCGTACCGTCTTTGACTATAAACTGGGCGACGTTCGTAAGGCCCGTGGGGTCTGGCAAATGATGACCGCCCCGACCGAGCAGGAGGTCTATCGCGTGGTAACCCTTATGCGTAAATATAGTCGTGATAACCATTATAAACGTCAGAAGAAAACAGAAGCGAGACGGTTAGTATAGCAACGGAGGGCAAGATGGAATTAATCATCAAGGTCAGGCTCCC